>PBKH01000039.1 GCA_002721375.1 Verrucomicrobiales bacterium | reverse complement strand
TATTCTCAGGCGATGCTGATAATCCCAAGACAAACGAGTTTGTATCTGGCGCCTTCGGCTGATTGATGACCAAGGAAAATCCATATGCTATTGTCACGGAGGATCTTGACCTATGGTACGGTGACTTCCAGGCGCTGGAAAAGGTGAGCCTAAACCTTCGTGGTGGCATTATCACTGGGCTAATCGGACCAAGCGGTTGTGGTAAGACAACATTCCTGCGATGCCTCAATCGTGTGAACGAGCGTTATGGCAATGTCCGCACCGAGGGCACCATTAATCTATTGGGCAAAAACATCTATGATCCAGATGTATCGCTGATTGAGTTGCGCAAAAGTGTTGGGATGGTATTTCAACGTCCTAATCCACTCCCGATTTCTGTCTATGAAAATGTGGTGTTTGGCCTTCGAATTCACTCAGCTCGAAGTGAGCTTAAGCGTTCAGTACTTGATGAAGCTGTTGAGCATGCGCTGCGGGAAGTCATGCTTTGGGACGACCTCAAGGACAGCTTAAAGCATAAGGCTACAGAGCTTCAGCTTGAGCAACAGCAAAAGTTGTGTATTGCCCGATTGCTCCCCCTTAAGCCAGAGATTATCCTGATGGATGAGCCGTGCTCCGCTCTCGATGTCGAAGCTACTGCTGCTGTGGAGGAGTTGATGCTTAAGCTGGCCGGGAAATACACCATTGTTATTGTCACGCATAATATGGCTCAAGCCCGGCGTGTCAGCGATGAATGCATCTTTATGCTACTTGGCAAGATCATCGAACACGATCGCACTCAACAAATCTTTTTGTCCCCAAAAGAAAAGAAAACTTCCGATTACATTGAAGGTCGCTACGGCTAAAGCTTCTCCACACCTAAATTGATTCACATTAGGCCTCTGATCCTGCTTCATAATTGTTACAATGATATACTTGGCAAGCGTTTGGTTTGAGTTTGTTTGCAACCCAGAAAAAAAATCTGCTGAGAAAAGATGAAATTATCAAAGCGCATTCTCGTCGTAGAAGATGAGCCTGATACAGCAGAGTTGCTGGAATTTCATTTGGAGGCTGCGGGGTTCACCGTGTCAATCGCTGAAGATGGAGATCAAGCCCTTAAGAATATTCACAAATTAATGCCCGATTTAATCATCCTTGACCTGATGATCCCCGAAATTAATGGCATGGAAGTATGCAAATTCATCCGTAAGGATCCTGCCACTGAGTCATTGCCGATTATGATGTGCACTGCTAAGGCCAATGAAATCGACAAGGTTTTAGGATTAGAGCTTGGAGCAGATGATTACATCACAAAACCGTTCAGCCCCAGGGAGGTAGTCCTGAGGGTTAATAATTTGCTTAAAAGGAATGACGCTCGCAACAGCACTCAAAAAGAGCGAATTAGACTTTGTGAAATAACAATTGATAAAGACTCTCACGAGGTAAGGGTTGAGAATGAATTAATAGAGTTAACCGCAACGGAGTACAAGTTGCTGATACTGCTTACAGAACGAAAAGGGCGTGTCCAATCAAGAGATATGCTTCTCCGAGATGTTTGGGGGTACGAAGGTGATATCGACACCAGAACTGTAGATACTCATGTCCAACGCCTCCGTAACAAGTTAAATGGGGCTTCCAAAAATATCGTGACTGTCCGCGGTTTTGGTTACAAGTTTTTCCAGGAAACATGAACTGCTCAAATGCACAATTGCGCTAAAATTCTATTATCTGAATTACTAGGTACGTTTATCTTGGTCTTTACCGGGACTGGAGCAGTTGTTTTTAACGAAATTTCGGGCGGGATGGTAACCCCGCTTGGAATAGCCTTGGTCTTCGGCTTTATTGTTATGGTCCTTGTTTATACCCTGGGTGACATCTCGGGAGCCCACATAAACCCGGCAGTTACACTTGGTTTTTGGGCTGCCGGTAAATTTGAATCAAAACATGTCGTGCCGTATATGCTTGCGCAATGCTGCGGGGCTTTGCTGGCCAGCCTTCTCTTGCGGTTTGTTTTTGGAGCGCACGGAAACATGGGCGCCACTTTACCGCTGGAGGTAGATAGTCAGCCAATGGTCTATGAATGCTTAATTCTTGAAATCATACTGACATTCATATTGATGTTTGTGATTTTAAATGTGGCAACTGGTGCAAAAGAAAAAGGGGTTTTTACCGGAATTGTTGTTGGCGGGGTGATTGCTCTAGAGGCGATTTTTGCTGGCCCGATTTCTGGTGCATCGATGAATCCAGCACGATCTCTTGGGCCGGCAGTTGCAAGCGGAAATTATACGGCGTTTTGGATTTATGTGTTAGGGCCATTAGTAGGTTCTTTGCTGGCAGTTCCTGCGTGGCGCTATATCAGTTCCTCTAGTGAGGATTCATCAGATGCTTAAATTAGATAATATTTAAGATTAGATATGCAAAAGGAGGAGAAACCAATTGTGCTAATCCTCTGTACAGGTAATTCCTGTCGAAGCCATATGGCTGAAGGTATTCTTCGTAATATAGCCGGTGATCTGCTCGACGTACGCAGTGCAGGCTCAAACCCCGCTGGTTATGTCCACCCGTTAGCTATTCGCGCCCTGGATGAAATAGGTATCGACATTTCAAGTCACACTTCAAAGCATTTGGATGAATTTATAGAGTGTGATATTGAGACTGTAATCACAGTTTGCGACAATGCTGATAACGTATGCCCTGCATTTCCCAGACAAAGAAAAAAGTATCACTGGCCATTCCCTGATCCAGCAAAGGCTGAAGGCAGTGAGGAGGAAGTGTGGAGCGCCTTTAAAATGGTGAGGGATGATATTTACAGGGCTTTTAAAGATTACGGATTGAAGAGGAAGGAAATTCTTAAATAACTAGCGTTATTGATTTCAGTCTACGATAAAACGACCCTTGCTGGTCACTATTTGATTAGGGCTGACAAGATCAATGTTGCTGGTGCCTCTCGTATTATCTAATTCCACTCCCGCATAATAAAGTGCCGCTGCAATTACAGTCGAACAGGTGTAATCCCCTTTAATGTCTTCTCTTACCTTAGGCTTGAGATTCGCATTTCCGAAACCAAGCGAACTTAAGTCTCCGTAAGACTCGCCACCTTTCTCTTGAATAAGGCTTATTCGCACAAATTCAAACAGGCGTTCTCTATTGACCCGACCCCAATTATTCATGCGATACACATCCCAGTCGCGGTTTCCAAGATCACTTAATTGTCGCTTAATGTTTACTCCTTCACTTCCGTTGCACGTAAATAAAACCAAGTTATCTCCCCCACTTGGGTCGCGTACTACCAGATCCAAATGCCCGTATTTTAAGAAAGTGTAGCCACCCGCATATTTTTTCCACTTTAGAAAAAAGTCTGTTCCAGCCTCTATTTTACCCAAACGCGCTGCAATAAGGTCTCCTTCGCGCAAAATGGAAGTTTTTTTTTGCAGGCCTTCTTTGCCAGTTTTTCTGCTGTATTNNGCAATTAGTTTNAAATCTAGTCGATCATTAGCGNCAGCTAAACGCGATGGTATTGGCGCAAAAGCACGTTCTACCCAACTTAATTTCGGGGTAATAGCAGAGTCGTTTAACAGGCATCCGCTATTAAAAGTTGAAAAAAAGACTGCTAAAAAAAACAAAAAAAATGTTTTCAAAATCGAGTATTAATAATCACTAAAGAGTCGACTTGCATGCAAGTCGATCTTAACAATCTGCCGCATGACGAAAGCTGATTGTAATGTGCTTTTAGTTGTGGGGAGTCTGCATGAAGCCTCGGTTACCCGTGTGGCAATCAATCACCTCGCCAAGAANTTGTCGCTCGACGGCTGCGATGTCAATACGCTGGATTTTATTGATGATCCCCTGCCCTTATTTAATCCAGACACCGTCTGGGGCGAGCCTTATTATTCTGAACTTAAGAACCGAGTCACGGCTGCAGATGTAATCGTGCTTGGAACACCAGACTACCACGGCAGCATTAGCAGTACTCTGAAAAATTTCTTAGATCATTTCTGGAAAGAGTTTACTGGNAAACTATTCGCCACCGTTGTGGCGTCTCACGAAAAGGGGCTGACCGTTCACGACCAACTACGGACCGTCGCTCGGCAATGCTACGCATGGGTAATGCCTTACGGTGTGTCGTTCCTCGAAAAAGTCGACATCAAGGACGGTGAAGTAGTCACAGATGAGCTTAAAAACAGACTCAACATGCTCCAGAAAGATATCCAGGTCTATGGTAAGCTCCTTGCCTCTCAGCGTTCTATTGATCTTGCTGGAACTGAGCCCGGCTTTCTGGCGCAATTGCGTAAATAAACACCCATCATTTCATCTGAAATACATCATTGTGTCTCAGATGTTTAATCCATATCATTCCGCCTGTTAAATCCCGGTTTTTATCGAGAGTATTGCTAGGATGAATGATATTTTCATTAGTTACGCCCATGTCGATAACGAATCNCTGACCGAAGGGCAGAAGGGTTGGATAAGTCAGTTTCATCGCACCCTTGAGATTCGCCTTCGTCAGTTACTTGGGGAAAATCCTCGTATCTGGAGGGACATGAAACTTTCTGGAACGGATATCTTCGATGAGAAGATCATAAATGAGTTCGGCCAGACCAAGTTGATGGTATCGATTGTTTCCCCACGATACGTCAACAGCGAGTGGTGCAATCGAGAATTGAACGAATTCTATAATCAAGCCGAGGAGGGCCTAGGGATTCGTGTTGGGGAAAAATCCAGAATCATTAAGGTCGTTAAGACCCCGGTTGAAGGAGATGGTACTGGTGGGTCGGCCCATGGTATTTTCAATAGCCTGCTTGGTTTTGAGTTTTTCGACATTGACCCGGACTCAGGCCGAGTTCGAGAGTTCAATGAGGAGTTTGGCCACGAGGCAAAGCGCAATTATCTCGAGCGAGTATATGACCTCGCTCATGAAATCACAGGTATACTTAAGGAAATGGGCGGAGATGGTCCGTCCGCCGAACCAACCGCAAACAAGACTGGTCGAGTAGTATATCTTGCCGATGTTACATCGGACTTAAAGGCAGAGCGCGATCGGATACGGCGCGAACTACTCGAGCGTGGACACACGGTGCTGCCGGATCGTCCCTTGCCGCTCGAAGCGGAAGAAGCCACAGAACTGATCTCTGATTACCTTTCCAGATCTCATCTGGCTATTCATCTGATTGGTAACCGTTATGGAATTGTGCCGGAAGGAGGCGAAGTCTCTCTCATCGAACTGCAATCCGCACTTGCTGCCAAAAGAAGTGAACAGGATTCACTGCCTCGCCTACTCTGGATGGCGCCGGACAATGAACCGGATAGCGATAGGCACAAGCAGTTTATAGATAACCTGCAGAACAGCAGCGAAGGCATGGCTACTACCGAGTTGTTGGTTGGGCAAATTGAAGATGTCAAGAACCAGGCTATAAAACAGTTGATAGTGGAGGAAAAACAGCCCGAGGAAGCCAAACCTGACCCGTCCGCGCTTGGTCAAGCGGAGGATGATGGTGAGAAAAGAATTTACTTAATCTGTGATCAGCAGGACGAGGCAGCAATTGAACCACTGGAGGACTATCTTTTCGATCAGGGTTACGAAGTGAAAATACCGCAGTTCGATGGGGATGAGGACGCTTTCGTGCAGGTTCACCAAGATAACTTGAAATTTTGTGACGGCGTTCTGATTTTTTTTGGCGAGTGCAGTGGGCAATGGGTGGAGATGAAACTAATGGATTTGCTTAAGGCACCTGGTTACGGCCGAACCAAACCTCTAACTGCAAAGGCTGTATATGTCGGTCCGCCGGATAACCGCCGAAAATCCCGGTTTCGGACGCGTACGGCTGATGTGATTCAGGGTGGCGAGTCGATTGATGGAAGCCAACTGAAACCGTTCCTAGACAAAGTGAATCAATCCAAGGGAGGTATGAAGTGACACCCGGCGACCCAGGATTTAACCCGTTCCCTGGCCTGCGCCCATTCGACATGGACGAAGAGTACCTATTCTTCGGCCGAGAAGATCAGCGAAAGGAGTTGGTGACACTACTTCGTGAGCAGCGGTTTTTGGCGGTGCTAGGTGCTTCCGGCAGCGGGAAATCTTCACTTGTGCGAGCTGGGCTATTGCCTGCTCTTTATGGCGGTGTAATGACCCGTGCTGGATCAAACTGGCATATTGCGGTGATGCGTCCCGGTGGTCATGCAATCACCAACCTGGCTGAGGCGTTATTCGAAACCGATCTTCTTGATAACGAGGTTTGCGAGGATCTGACGGAGATTGATATTGAGGCGACTTTGATTCGTAGCAGCCTTGGTCTTATCGAGGCTGCTCGCCAGCTTGGATTGCAGAAGAACGAAAACCTGCTGGTTGTAGTGGACCAGTTTGAAGAACTTTTTCGATTCAACTCCAATCAATCCGACCGGGGCTCAAGGGATGAAGCCGCGGCTTTTGTTAAGATGCTTGTTGAGGCAGCAAATCAGCAGGAGTTGTCGATTTACGTTGTGCTGACGATGCGTTCCGACTTCTTTGGCGACTGCTCCCAGTTTGAAGAACTTGCTGAGGCTGTTAACAAAGGCGAATACCTAGTTCCGCGGTTAAACCGGGAAAACAAGAAAACGGCTATTGAGGGGCCGGTGCGCGTCGGCGGAGGCGAAATATCGCCGCGGCTGGTTCAGCGGCTGCTAAACGATCTTGGTGACGATCCCGACCAATTGCCGATCATGCAACATGCATTGATGCGGACGTGGGACTGTTGGCTGGCAGATCATTCAGATGATGAACCGCTTGACTTGCGTCACTATGAGTCTACCGGCGGCATGGATGAAGCGTTGTCTCGGCATGCCGACGAAGTTTTTGCCGAGGCAAAGGATGAGGCTGAACAGAGGCTGGTTAAGAGACTTTTTCAAGCTTTGACCGAAAAGGGGGTCGACAATCGGGGCATCCGTCGCCCCACCCCACTTAAGGAACTATGTGCTATAACAGGAGCGAAGCAGGATGAGCTCTCGGAGATTATCGATCGATTTCGTAAACCAGGTCGCACGTTCCTTATGCCGCCAATAGACAGGGTCCTTGAAGAACGTACAATTATCGACATTTCACATGAAAGCTTGATGCGAGTTTGGGTAAGTCTCGGACGCTGGGTGGACGACGAGGCGCAGTCGGCGCGAATATACCGGCGTTTAGCGGAGACAGCCCAGTTGCATGCGGATGGTTCTGCTGGGTTATATCACGATCCAGATCTTCAGATCGCCTTATCGTGGAAGGATAATGAGCACCCGACTGAAGCATGGGGCACACGATACCACTCCGAATACAGTCAAGCGATTGGCTTTCTGGATAAAAGCAACGAAGTAAAGATACATGAACAAAGAGAGTTAGAAGTCGCCCGTGAACGAGAGCTCGAACAGGCTAGGCGATTGGCTAAGGCGGAGAAGGACCGGGCGGAGGCGCAACAACAGTTGGCGCTCAAGCAACGAAAGCGCGCAAAGATTGCCGCATCTTTGGCTGGGTTAGCTTTGATTGCAACTGCTGTAGCCGGCGTAGCATGGAACCAAGCGCAAAAGAGCGAGCGTGTTGCTGAACAAGCCAGAATAACTGCAGTAGAAAATGCAACCAAGGCATCCGAAGCTCAAGAAGCAGCCGAAGCGCAGGAAGCAGCGGCTAAGCAAAGCCAAAAAGTTGCCGAACAAGCCTCTATAGAACTAGCTAATAATCTGACACAATCAGACTTTGTGACGGGTGTAGAATTATTAGAATCGAATCGTATCTCCGATGGTTTGGCTTACTTGGCGAGGGCCATCCGAAGAGATCCGACCCACTGGCAATCAACTATGCGTGCAATGTCAGCGCTTCAGCACCAGAACTTCAATTTAGATATGAGGCCTCCATTAATGCACGAAAAACCGGCTCAATTTCCTTTAATTAGTAAGGATGGAAAAACTGTTCTTACATATGTAATCGGAGCGGAGGCAAAAGTCTGGAACATAGAATCCGGGCAGTTAATTAGTCAGTTTGCCAGTGAAACGAAAACTAAAGACATGCAATTATCTCCCGATGGAACGGTCGCAGCTGATTTAGATGTCAAAAACATTTTGCACCTCTGGAACGTTATTAAGGGGAGCAAAATAGGCGTTATTTCACCTAGCCAGGGGGTGATCACATTCGATTTCATAGATTATCCTGATAATGTAAATTTAATTGCAACATATAATGGTTCAGGTGCCCTTCAGATATGGGATTTAAAAGGGGATAATAAAACGCAACCACTTCAAACAAGCGGCCGGTTTGTCGGTAGTAGAGGTACTAGGCCCAAGATCACCGAAGATAATAGGTTTATATACGGTACTTTTGATGACGGAAAATTTGCCATTTGGGATGTTTTGAACGGTAAAGAAAAGTGCGCACAAATAGAGCATAAATTAAACAACCCTCGTATTTATTTGTCATCAGACTCCAGTGTGGTGTGCTTAAAATCGGCTGATGGCAAAAAGCTAAGATGGTGGAGCACGGTTTCATCAGATCCGATTGTCGAAGAGATGACTTTAGAGCGTGGCTATAGAGATGTATATTTTTCACCTAATAGCCAACGTGTTTTTATTGCTGGATACACCGCGAGAGGAAACAACTATCCAGGGAAAGTGTCCATTAAGGTATTCAACACAAACACTGGTGAATTTATTTTTTCCCCAATCAAGGAAGAGCAGCAAATCTGGTCTTTGCCCCACTTTAAATCGGGTAGACACTTCATGGTCTCTGATGCCAGCAACATGAAAGTAATTGACTTACGTAATGGTGAATTACTATCCAAAATACCGCGGCAGGAGCATGATATGGTTCGAGGTTTTTTTAGTCCATCTGGAGATAGGATTGCAATTATCTATTCCAATAATACGGTTAGAATATGGGACTCATTGCTCGGGAATTCGGTTACTGAGCCGCTGGTTCACAGGTCGATAATCGGCAATCTTAAATTCAGCGATGATGGTACAAAGATCGCCACGAGGGATGGCATGGAGAATGCAAGGATATGGAATGCCTGGACTGGTGAGCTTATTGCTGGTCCGCTCGTGCATGCGGGCTTCGCGACTTTTTCTGGAAACAAAATCTTCGCCGACACAAAAGAGCCAACCACTCCTTTTAGGTTAGGCACTTTTGTATCATACGATACATCTTATAGCCAAACGCCTAAAGGCCGTTACCAAACGGTTGGCAAAACCTATTTGTGGCCTTCGATGCCTCGTAAAAGCAGCAATCTTCCAGTTGAAAAAGGTTGGTACTCTGACTTTGAATTCAATAGTAAATCAGACCTATTAATCGCAGCTAAACGAATAGAAGATGACAACAATAATCATGTATTACAATTTTGGGAAACCGAAAATCGAAGCAAAGTACATGAAATTGATTATCCTTATTCAGTTGCAAGCATCACTGCTCACCCAAAGCAAAACATAGCAATCATCCAAACAACTAACACATTATCTCACATATTATCCCTTGATAATAAAACAATTGCAGGTTCAATCGACCATATATCAATGGTCGACGCACAGAGAAAAACTTTTTCCAAGAATGAACATACTTTAGGGATTGCTAAGGAGAGTTCAGTATATGCTTGGGACTGGGATGCCCAAAAGTTACTAAATACGATTGACTGTGAAAACTTTATCTACTCTATCTCCTTATCAGACGACTCTAGTTTTATTTGTACAGGCGAACTTAGCTCAAATGATGCTAATGTATGGCAAGTATCTACAGGCGAAAGAATATGTGGACCTTTAAAACATGGAAACGTAGTAATCAACTCGACTTTTTATACTCAAAACGAAAACTCTCTAATGATAACCGCTTCTGGTGACAATAAAATAAGAATATGGAATTTGCCAAATGGGGAGTTGCTGGATGAGTTAACAGATGAAAATTGGCCGGTTAATATTGATTTAACAAATGATTTATTCCTTACCTCTGGTGTTGGAAACGATTCTTATCCTAGCTCAATACGAATCTGGGATCTTGTAAATGGAACCAAACAAATCCCAGCAATTCCTTATAAAGGTGCCATTTATGGGTCCAAATTCCAAAACTCTGGAAAAATTGCAGCTGCTGTTGATAATAAAGGTAATTTTCAAGCCTGGGATACATCCACAGGCAAGGCATTAATTCAACCTGTAAAAGACATGTTTTGGGTCAAGATCTCAAGCGGCGAGTATTATGCGTCGAGTGCTGGCGATGCTCTGAGGATTTTCAGGACTCCGAGGGTGATTAATAAAACGCCGAAATGGTTCCCAGATTTCCTCGAAGCAATCGCTGGTCAGGCACTGTCAGAATCCGGGGTCGCCCAACAAGTTCCTAAAGAGAAGCTTAAGGAATCGTTAGATCATATTAATTCCCTTAAAGATCTTAATTCAGTTAACAAATGGTCAAAATGGTTCATATCTAGCCCGGAAGATAGAAATATTTCGTCATACAGCACAAAATCCTTTGACGAATACATATCTGCTAAAGCTCGATCTGAAGATGTTAATGATTTGTATAGCGCCCTTACACTGCAACCATCGAATGGTGCGATCTACTCAAGAATAGCACGATCTATAGTCCAACCAATAGAAAGCCCTCGCACTGAAACAATTGATCATGTTATTGATAACAACACTAAAAATCGTTATGTAAACTATGACAGCTTAAACAGCGGGGTGATTATAGGGCTTAAGTCCGCAAAGCCAATTCATGGTATCAGGGTGCATGTCTCCAGGATCATGGACAGAAATCCGACAAGCTATGAGATTTCAATTTCAGATAATGGGGAAAGGTTTAAAGCAATAAAATCAGGTCAAATACCATTGTTTAATAATCAATTGATTCCGTATGAGGAATTTTTTGATCAGTCTTTTAGCGCTAAGTTCGTAAAGATTATTTTCCCTACTGTGCGAAATCCAGGAACTATGGACCACTTTAGCAGCGCGCATGGTATAGAGATTAGCGAATTGGAGTTGCTTGACAAAAGTGGCGGAGATTTAACAGAAACTACTGATTTCATAACATCGAGCAATAAAGAGCATTTAAACTATCATTCGCCTGCTGAACATTATGCCTTAATGGGAACCAAACTGTCACCCGATAGTTCAGAATCATGGTGGTCGCTTGCAGATGTTTACGACCAAATGGGAAAACACAAAAATGCTAAGCAAGCGATCGATAAAGCCTTAAGTCTAAATTCGGAGGATCCTAATGCGCTGCTAATATCAGCATACATAATGGATAGATATCAGAACAAAAAGAACCAAATGCCTTCCTTCAAAAAAGCAATAGAAATCGTTTCAAATAATGACAAGAAATTTAGATATCTGGACCCACTTCTTGAAGCTGTTCGAGATTTAAAATCCCACAGCAATACAAATTTAACTAAATTAGCTGTGAAAATAGCACAGTCTAAACCATGGGGCAGCGAAGGTCTTTACGCCGGTCTTCTGGCAGAGCATGCAGCAGACATTACTGATAATATTAAAGCCTTAATAGATTACACAGAGGTGCTTATTTATCTAAATGAAAACAACAAAGCATTGGAGGTTTTAGAAAATGCGCAAAAGAGTAATCCGAACAACCCTTCTCTGTTATTAAACTTAGGTTTTACGTATGAGAGGCTTTCAAGAACAAATTCAGCTCTAAACGCCTTCCGTAAGGCCAGTCGCTTATTTAAGACGGATAATTCTGAATCTGCCAGAGATCGAAGGATAGCGTTTTCTAAATCTGCATCGATACTTTTCCAGCAAGGCAAACGAGTTAAAGCGTATCAAGAGCGTATTAAAGGGAAAATAGTTCCTAGGCAAAAAACAACAAATATAAAGCACATCGATTTGAGCTCACATTATAATGCGCCTCTAGACGAAAGATGGTTTGGGTTAAGCAGGGAAAGAGGACCTCTTTCTCAGATGCCCACAGGTTTAGCAGATTTAAATGGAACGAAATTTGATTTACGGGGGATTGTGCAGCTAAGTGGCCGACAGCTTCAAAATCAACTTGGCAAGAATAACCCGTTCACTGGAAGCGTAAAGAGTATTGATTTATCAAATCAAACATATAAGTCTATTAGTTTCCTCCATGCTACCACATGGACAGATCCGGACGGCACCCCTGTTGCTAACTATGTGTTTAATTATGTAGACGGCACGAAAAATGTGCTTCCAATTGTTTACGGAGAACACGTAAGAGATTGGTATGTGGATGCTGATATTGGTGTTTTAGATACACCAAAATCCAAAATTGCTTGGAGAAGTACCACTGGTGCGTTATACCAAACTAACTGGATAAACCCACATCCTGAAAAAGAAATACAATCAATTGATTTAGAATCTCAAATGGGCTACTCGAATGTTTTCGTAATAGGCATTACAGGTAACCCTGATTCTGCTGGTGAAGGTGAGCAGTCAGTTGACGGCAATTAAAACTTCGCGCACTGACAAAAGTAAAATTAGACTTATGANAATTCGCTCCAATTAGACTCGTTGAAGCCAACTATGCCGGTGTTTCCGTTGACAACAAATGGCCGCTTCACCAGATTCCCGTTTTTCGAAAGAATATCAATTGCCTCACTATCAGAAATTAGAGGTAGTTTTTCCTTCAAATTCATAGCCTTATAGTCTCCGCCGGAAGTGTTGAATAGTTTCCGGATATTTCCGTTGTAACACGACAGCATTATTCTCAATTCTGACTTGCTTGGCGGAGTTTCCCGTATTGGGATTAATTGATATTCAATTCCTTTTGTTTCTAAGAATTTTATCGCTTTGCGACATGAATCGCAGTTTTTATAGGCATAGATTTTAAGTTTCAAGTTGTACAAAGAAAAAGGCGGCCTAGGCCGCCTTTTAAATTAACTTGATCTAATTTAAGGTCTGTTCAGGAATTTGCTGAGCAATCGGCATCTGTCCGGACATCGATGGCGGCCAAAGCCACACCGCGCTCGTCGCCTTTGGATGCACGGAGCAATTGGCATCAGAGCCTACAGGTCCAATGGTATATGATCCCCCTCCTGGGCAGGTTGGCATTCCATCCTTGAAGTATGCCCCTAGCTGACTTTCACTAGGGGTATCTCCGTCAGCCCTTTTCTCCTGTGTTGCCCACATTTCCTTACTGCCGTCGATTTGCTTCAACTGAGCATGGCATGCGGTCTTTTGGGCGTCCTTTCGCATCTTACTGAAGTTGGGCACAGCAACGGCTATGAGCAACCCGATGATGGCCACCACAATCATGATTTCAACCAGCGTGAAACCCCCGCTTCGAAGCTTTCTTTTTCTCATTTGATTCAAAGTATTCATTTTCCCTGTAGGCCGCTTGTTAGCAAATCAGCAGCGTTTGTCAACCTACGAATAAACCCCAAAGTATGTGAAAAGTTGCGGTAATTAAGATTCAATCGTTCGGCTTGGCGAGGCTGTAACATCGGATTTCGCGGTCATTTCTAAGATAGACACTACGATTAGCAAAAGCGGGGTGTGACCAGACGAGAGTTCTACCTGCAACCTGATGTGTTGGCTCAATTAGCTTTGCGCGGCTGAGTTCTTTATATCCGGTTGCGCTCAAATTGGCTATGATTAGCTCGCCGTAGTCGTTGGCTAGAAAAAACCGGTTCCCGTTCCTGACCGTGAAAACGTTAGCCCAAGTAGCGCGCCGGTTGCCTTCTGTCGGCGCAAACGTTGACCACAGGGATTCGCCGTCAGAAAGACGTATGCATCCATACCTGCCGCCCGGCCCACATGCATACACAAGGCCATTCTGAATGAATGCTGTGTTGTGAACGCCAGGAATCCCACGTCGAGTTGAGCCCTTCCAGAGCAGTTTGGCAGCTGTGCCCTCTTTGCTGACTTCTACGCAACCGGAAATCCGATTATAGCCCATTACATATATCCGATTACCCTCTACTACTGGCTGGCCAATTGCCATTGCATAAGTGGGTTTAATTGGGACTGACCAGTACACATCACCGGTTTTAGGATTAAGCGACTCGAGGGCGTCGCTATGCCATATCAACAATTGATCAAAGCCAGATATACGCCTAACTACCGGCGGACAGTAGCCTGGCTGAGATGCGCTTAAGGCGCGCCATAATTCCCTGCCAGTTCGTTTATCATAGGCTACGCATGTGCTGCCGCTGCCGCCGACAATGCAAATCAATATATCTCCGTGCACGAGTGGGTGGGAGGCTGTGCCCCATTCTGGGATTTTTAGGTCGTGTTTTTTTTTGAAGTCGTGACTCCATATTACCTTTCCGTTTTTTGTTTGTATGGCAAATAAGTTTCCCTCGGCCCCTAATGTGTATACTCTATCTCCGTCTATTGTTGGCGTGGCACGCGGTCCAATTGCGTAAGCGGCAACAGTTGTGTATGGGCAATCCCATTCGTGATGCCACAAGATTTTTCCATCGGCCTCGTTCAGGCAGACTAGGCGTTCCTTTCCGGGTAAAAGCTTGCGAACAAAGTTAATATTTCTCGGAGGCTGGCCATCGTGGAGCAGTTTGGCCAGAGCTGGGTTGCTTTTGGATGCCAAACGATCCATGACAAAAACTCTGCCATCCGAAACCGATGGGCCTGAGTAGCCTGAGCCTAGAGGTGTTCTCCAGCGCAAATCAGGACCATCAATTGGGAAACTGTCAAGGATTCCATCTTCGCGCCATATAGCATCGCGGTTTGATCCTAACCATTGAGGCCAATCATATGTTCCACTCTCTGCCAAGATGCTGGAAAATGGTAAAATTAACCCGCTCGAGACTGATAAAAATATAAATGATAAACGGAGTGATATCTTCAACATAACAAATTCATGAGATTCAACTGATATCAATGTTTTTTGAAAACAATTCAGGATTTTCAAGATTTAGTAAAAAGTAGGCCCAGCGACGAATCGGCGGAGTCGTCACTGGGCCGGGAGGAACCGAGGTAATACCTCAAAAAAAACAAGACCAGGTTTACTTGTGGCGTCAAACTGTCAACAAAAAAAGCCTGCTTTTCTTAATTTTAGCACTTC
>PBKH01000038.1 GCA_002721375.1 Verrucomicrobiales bacterium | reverse complement strand
AAAAGAGCAACAAATATCCATAATTTCAGTTTGCCTTTCTTAGACATAATATTTCAGATAATGCTTTTACGATATAACTGACAAAATATTTTACAACACATTGATTCATTGGTAAAGATTTTAAATCATTTTTCAGAGCTTAAATTGCAGATTCATACACCGTTCTTTTTTGATGATTTCCCATTATTAATCAATTCAGAGATTCGAAGAGGTGATGAACTAAAAAAACCTTAATTAATATACAATGGGGTAACCCAACTGTTCAGTATTTAATGTTTTGAAATCTTCAATCTGAGAGAGTTTTAGAATTCCCTATGTTTCTTTACTTCTTCTGTAACAAACGTAGAGAGACCTAAAGCTCAGTTAAATAACACACACAATTGATAAGGAATTTAAACTAAATCACATTCAGTGATTCAGTATGAGGATAAGTACAGAAGATGTTCAGAGAAGTTCAGCATCAAACCACAATTAAATGCTGATTTACTCAAATTCATCAAAATCAGAAAACAGCTGTAAACTGTTCAAGCTGAACGATTTATTGATTCAACTTATGGATTACGAAGAGGGTTTTCAAACCAGACCACGTTTTTGCTTTGCTGCCCAGCGATCAAGGTATCAAGGTCACCATCAGTGTCCATATCCACGAGACGAATGTCGTATGCAGCTTGATCATCGTGAATGATGTGTGTGATGAACTTGCCCTTGCCGTCATTCTCAAACCAAGCAACTTTTCGGCTGACGTAGGCACAAGTTACAGCGTCGATATCGCCATCGTCATCAATGTCGCCTACCTGAAGGCAATGTGATGAGAGGAGTTCAGTGTTGATGTCACGAATTTTCCAATCAGGATTCTCGTACCAAATAAGGCCGGTTCCATGGCCGCGGCTGGCAACGATGTCCAGTTTGCCATCTCCGTTCACGTCCGCCGGAAGAATATTGGTAGCACCAGGATGCTTACCCGGCAGGTGATGTTTTTTGAACGGTTTAGTCGGGTCTTCTCCCGCCTCCCACCATGCAAACCATTCGCCCTTACCTGATTTGTCCGAAGGGCCACCCTTCGCGGCAAGGGTAATGTCAAGTCGACCGTCTTCGTTGAGGTCGCCAACCCCGAGATAGTGGCTTAAGCCGGGGGCATCGTTCTTCGCGAACACATGACGTATCCAGCGGTCAGCTTCATGGGGATTTCTTGGGATCTCCAACCATACGGCAGAATTGGGAAATCTCCCCTTCGGTTGTGCACTGTTGGCAAGAAGGTCAAGTTTACCATCTCCGTTTACATCTGCCTTTAGCACCCCGTGGATACCAATGATTTCATCCTCGGCAATTCGAGCCTTCCATAAACCACCGCCCGCATTCTTGTTCGGTTGCGCGAACCAAACTATGAGACCCGGTTGGTAGCGTGCGCCAATGAAATCTGCATCTCCGTCACCGTCTACGTCAAACGTTTCACCGTGGATGAAGGTATGATCCTTATGATCACCGATAATGACCTCCTTCCAGTTTGGTGCAACAAACAGCCTAGTTTTGCCACCCGCATTGGTAATGACATCAACCCTATCATCACCGGTAAACTCTGCTGCTACCGCCACATTGTTGTGCAGCCCCTCCCAGATAATATGGCGTTTCCAATTCCCCTTCACAGCAGCTTGCATGCTGGAAAGGATGAGAGCTTGAACTAATAGGATTATCAGAATGTGCATGATGCTATTGATTCTCTTTCCTGGCTTGGCCTCATGGAAATTGCAAACCATTGGAACATGTTGAGCAACCAGCGTAACGATCCATTTCAACTTCTTAAATGTTTTTTGTTTAAAAAAGAGCGAAAGTCAAAAGGACTGCCGCGTCTAAAACCACTTTGACGTAAGCAGCAGCATGTGGATTGGGTTTTGCATTCGCCTTGCCAGAATAATCAGCGTAATTAAATGGGCGGCAACATGAACAATCTTCTCTGCACTTTCTTTGTCCGATCATTTGTGAGAAATCTCAAAATCTCATCAATTTTCTTTGGGCTGTTTTCCTATCTACTGTTCCATCCAGATCTCCCTGCGCAAAATGTAACCAAGCCTTTTGTAACCTATCCGAATCTAATTGGGGATTACCTCAAGCGCATTCAACAGGGTAAGCAAATACACTCCTTTGATCCCTCTCTGNACTTTGACGAGTGGCAGAAAAAAGCGCGCAGTGCTCTCATAAAGCTCACCGGTCTCAAGAACATGGAAATTGAACTGGCCCAATTCAAACCAAAAGTGCAACTTGGCGAACCGAAAAAAACTGAAGATTCTTTTACGCGGTCGCTATGCTCCATTGAAACAGAGCCNGNTGTATTTCTTCCATTTTATTTGCTATTNCCCAAGNANNCGGAACCCACAAACCCGNAACCNCTTTTGCTTTGCCCTCACGGACACGACAAGCTTGGNCTACATTCCTATGCNGGTGTNTTCAANGATGAAAAACACAAACATAAGNTTCTCGAAAAACAAGGAGACATCGGGGCACAAGCAGCACGCCGCGGTTTTGCAGTGATTGCCCCAGCCACACGCGGACTAGCTGAAGAGNTGCAGATCCCAGATCCCAAAGGCCGCCATGGCAACCGCCCCTGCCGAGCTCAACTAATTCACTGTCTGCTCGCGGGGCGAACACCCATTGCAGAACGAGTTTGGGACATGCAGCGATTGCTCGACTGGGCGGAAAAAAANCCCCTAATAGATCATACCCGTATCGCGATGACAGGCAACTCTGGGGGTGGCGTTCTTACCGCCTACACCGCNGCGATCGANACNCGAATCAAGGTCGCNATTCCAAGCTGTTCATTCACCTCAGTCATGAGTGCCGAAGGATTTATTTTTCATTGTGATTGCTGCCTAGTTCCCAAACTTCGGGACTGGGGTGATTGGAAAGAACTGGGAGGGCTTGTGGCCCCACGTCACCTTTTAATCGTACACGGTGTGGATGACAAATTGCACCATCCTCCAACAGTGAAAACGTTGTTTGCAGGTATCGAAAAAATTTTTCGGACCGCAGGCNCATCTAATAATCTCGCCCTAAAATGGGGTNATAGTGGACACCGCTTCTACACTCAAAAGATGTGGCCATTTTTGAATAAAGNANTGAAATAAANAGCAAATAGATTANCNGTTTTTCTATTTACCATCGCCTTCCATCTGTTGAGCGAGATANTTTTCGGTACCGACCATCTTCATNAGATCGAGCTGCGCCTCAGCCCAGTCGATNCTCTGCTCAGACTCGACCACCATGCGCTCCATCAACTCGCGNCTGGCATTGTCTTTGACATCGGTGCACAGCTTGATCCCCTCATTGTATGTAGCCGCACCCTTGATCTCCAACGCCATGGCATTCTCAATCTGCTGCTTTGGACTGTCTCCAACGTTGATCACATCGTAGCGTGAAATGGCAGGTATCCCATCAAGAAACAAAATTCGATCGATAATTTCCTCAGCATGCTTCATTTCCTCAATTGACTCAGCATAGTAGTGATCGGCTAGTTTATTTAGCCCCCAATTGCGACACATCTTGGAATGGATGAAATAAGTGTTTATAGCCGTCAGTTCGATGGTCAATCCGGCATTCAATGCTTCAATAACTTGTTCGTTTCCTNTCATGTTTTTTTATTTGTTAGATTGAACTTTTTCTTTTATTCGACATATGTAAATCTGAAATCAATTTTCAGANGCCACAGATATACATCATAACTTAATAAAAAATGAGAGGTTTTTTTTGAAAATGAGACTTAATCCCGNGAACTCAGGCCAACGAAGGAACTATTCTAGGCAGCATGACAATCACAACGTGCCCGTACACTGCCGCATCCAGGACAAAGCGCACATGGGCCACACTCAGCCGGTAGCCCGGCCAACAGTCGCTGAATATGGCATTGGCAACTACCACAGCCGGCACCGGCCGAAGTGAGTCGCATCACATCCTCGACTCGTACTGCGTCACACTGATCAATCACCCTGCGAACAGACGACGCCGTCACATNAAAGCAATGACAAATNAGNGTGTCGGTCTGCGGCACTTGACCGCGCGGCATGTCCAAAATNGTNGACATANNANTCGANNGCCGCCNNTCATCGGNGANAACNAANTCAANTNCAAGCATTTTTTGAGACTGAGTCTTGATTTCGANCTTNNTCNCACNGCCAAGCTATNGGAATTTAGTCGCTTACGTTTAGATAAGCTCTGATTGTTTNATTATACGACCGAACGCTTGGTTTATTTAAATCCTTAATCTGCGGTGATCCACAAACTTCNGCAACGCCTACATTCGCGGATCATANGCCTCCCAAAGCTCCGCAACATTTTGAGGTGTCTATCTTGATTGGAGGCAAAGAATCTACCGCCTGAAAAGCAATGCAGGTTGCCAGTAGAAATAAAATTAATTTCATCAGAGACGCTTAGGATTAAATGGCGTACTCGGCACTTTGCCGCTCGCCTTTTTCTCGAGGAGTTTGCGCAGGTACTGCATCACGAACTTAGCNTCAGCATTAGGCTTTAAAGCAAGGTTGTTGAATTCCAACGGGTCCGAAGCGTGGTCGTACAATTCCACCCCGGCTTGACCCTCAGCCCAGTCACTGTAGCGCCAGCGGGCCGTGCGGATGCTACGGCCCATCACCGGCTTAACCAAACGCTTGTCGGCAGGGCGAAGCACCTGCGTGATAGCGGTACCGTTCCATTCGGCAAGAGGATTCTGCAAAAGCGGTTTGAGGCTGCGGCCCTCGAGTCCGCTTGGACTCTTCAAGTCAGCGAGATCGGTGAGCGTGGGGTAAATATCTACAAACTCTACGATGCGCGTGCAGGCAGTACCATTGCCCTTCGCTCCGGGTACACGAATAATTAGCGGTGAGCGCGCAGACTGCTCAAAAAGCGTGCGCTTTTGCCAGATACCATTGTGCTCGCCAAGGTGATAGCCGTGGTCGCTCCAAAGAACAACAATGGTATTGTCGGCCAGTTTCAGTTGATCAAGAGCGGCCATCAACCTGCCAATCTGGGCATCGACAAATGAGACGGTCGCATAGTATGCCTGCAGCGCTTTTCGTAGCGTCAAATCGTCGAGACCATAATTTGGAACGGGACAGTTATGAGCGAAAGCGGCAATGGGAATATCGTCACGGTCGCCTTTTGGAGCATACGGCAAACGCATCTCATTGAGCGGATACATGGCGAAATATTTTTTAGGCGCCACAAACGGTGTGTGCGGCCGAAAGAAACCAACACCAAGGAAAAAAGGCTTATCGCGCTTAACCTCCATAAGTTTGATGGCCTCTGTTGTGATCATCCCGTCGGTCTGTTCTAAATCATCACCATCGGCTGCTAGCCAACTTAAGGCCGCACTTATCTTTCGGTGCGGCTCAGCATTGAAAACAAGCGACTCTTCGGCCTTATCGCGACCCTTCGGATTCACCGTTTTCTGCCATGAAGGAAGATCGTCAAAGCCGTTTGTTCCAATCGATGCCGGCACATTATAATGATAAATCTTCCCCACACGCCCGGCCCACCATCCGTTTTGCATGAATGTTTGTGAAAGCGTCACTGCATTGGGAACCTCGTCGCGAAAATGACGATCGAGGTCGTAGACCTTGATTGTATCCGGCCGAAGCCCGGTCATTACGCTAGCCCGAGTCGGATTACAAAGCGGCAATTGATTGTAGGCACGATCAAACCGCACCCCACTTGTCGCCAAACGGTCAATATGAGGTGTCTTTGCAATTAGATTACCGTAACAGCGCAATGCCGGTGCCAAATCGTCAACGGCAATAAAAAGGACATTGTGCTTGCGCGCATAACCCTCTGCATAAAGTAAACCAACTAACAGACAAAAGATCATTCGCATGGCGACACTCTAGCCATAGAGATACAAAGAGCATAGCGGATTGATGAATTATTGCTGGTTTATTGAAAGCAGCAACTGCTACCTAAAGTTGATCTTGTGCGATTGGCCAAGCAGACTAAACTTACTCGCGTGCGTATCCTCATTTCAATACTCCTATTCAGTGCAACGGTGTTAGCAGAGAATTGGCCGGGTTGGCGTGGGCCAAGTGGAGATGGCATCAGTCTCGAAAAAAACATACCCACAAAATGGAGTGCAACGGCAAATATCGCATGGAAAAAAGCCATTCATGGTGAAGGACACTCATCACCCATCATTTGGAACAACCGAGTTTTCTTGACCACCAGCCTAACCGATCAGAATGAACGTCATCTATTGTGTCTTGATCGAATCACCGGCAAAACCGTCTGGGACAAGGTCGTGGTAAAGTCTCCTCCTGAGACAATTCATCGCCTGAACAGCCGCGCATCAGGAACCCCGACCACGGATGGCAAACAGGTTTATGTCACATTCATGCGGGCCGAAGGTGAAAAAGTTATCGCACCCAACGTTAGCTCTGAGCGCTTTATTACACCGGGCAAAATAATTGTTGCAGCATTCGATCTTGACGGGAACCAAAAATGGAAAACCGATGTCGGTAACTTTGTTAGCGCACATGGATTCAACACCTGCCCAGTTTTGTTTGAAGATCTCGTGATTATCAACGGCGACCATGATGGGGAAGCCTACATTGTCGCGCTCGACCGTGAATCCGGCAAGGAACGTTGGCGGACAATGCGTGAGAATAGAACGCGCAGCTATGTCACCCCCATCATCCGCGAGATCGGTGGCAGGACGCAGATGATCCTCTCAGGAAGCGTATCAGTAGCTAGCTACGACCCTCGTAACGGCAAACGTCACTGGAGCATGGACGGACCAACAGAGCAGTTCGTCGCATCGATGGTTTACAACGGTGAATACGTTTTCGTTACTGGCGGTTATCCTGAACGTCACATTCTCGCGATCAGGCCTGATGGTTTCGGTACGGTCACCGACTCCCACATCGCGTGGCGTACCACCCGAGGGGCAGCATACGTACCTTCACCGATCATCTCTGACCCCTATTTATTGATTGTTGCGGACAGCGGAATTTCGAGTTGTTTCGATACTAAAAGCGGCGAACGACACTGGCAGGAGCGGTTGCCGGGCGGGCACAGCTCATCGCCCGTTTCTGCAAACGGGTTGGTATATTTCACATCAGACCAAGGAGTAACTACAGTCTTACAGCCCGGAAAAACCTTCAAAGTGGCAGCCCAGAACGAACTTGGCGAACCCGTCTCTTCCAGTCCAGCCATAAGCCAAGGGCAACTCTTCATCCGTACACACAAACACATTTATTGCATTGGGAAGAGTTGAGAGTTTATATATTTGCGAAAGAAGCAAAAAAAATCGTTATTTTATAATTCTCGTCCTGAAAAAATCTTCAAACAGTCGTTCACCGTCCGGTCACGATAATCCTTTAGTCCCAAGTCAGCCCCATTTTCCTTGAGTAGTTTCAGTATATCAAAATAAAGATCTGAAAGCTTCTTTTTGTTAATACCTGCCTTGATCGAAGCCACGTGCGCCGGAGTGTGCCCATATTTATCGGCGATATCCAATCGTGCCCCGGCCTCCAATAGCTTTTTGACGTCTCCCATATTACCATTGCGAACTGCCGCAAATAACGGTGTACGTCCGTTTAGATTACGAACATTCAGATCCGATGTCTTTGAAATTAGGATCGGTACCGGATCATATCGCCGCCATTTTTCATTCATTTTGACGGCTGCATGGAGTGGAGTGTTCCCCATAATGTCATAAACATAGTCGAACGATTCGGTTTCATCGAGCAACGCTTGATTACGGGTAACGTAAGACTCCACAATCAAATGCCCCTTCTGCGTAAGGCTGTATTGGTGCAGCATCGACCCTACAATAAACACACCTAGCCCGATGAAGAGGGCTGGTTTGAGGGTCAGTTTCACAAGGTTTGACGTGCTAAATTGCTCTTCCCCTTCGTCTGTACGGTTTTTCTTCCTCCCCATGAAATAATTACCAAGGAAAGAATAGCGAACGAATGCATTATAAGACCAGTAAACCAAAAAAACGGAGACGATAAACGCGACGTAGGACTTGGTCAGCGAGTTTACCACGTCAAACTGCTGCAAATAGCTTGAGATCACAAAGGTCGGCAGGAGGTGAATCCAAAATGCCCAATAGGAAGAATCTGCCAGATATCGAACATATGGGCTGGGTTTATTTAGATAACGATGTGCGAGACCGATAAATGAAAAACAAAGCGCAAAGCAGCTCAAGTCCCTCATGTAACAAACCACAACTTTGAACCAGCCGGTATGGAATATCCCCTCACTCCATAGAGAGATACCGGAGATGTGCCAACTTGTTATATCCCATACTACGCTGGGGGAACTTTCAACCCGCCAGGTTGGCTCCACCACATAAACCAGCACCGGCACAGCAACAATCGTATAAAACCAACAATGTTTTGCGAGCGCCTTAAGACATTCACGATTACGGTATAGCAATACGCCAAATAGATAGTGGCTGCCGTAAAGAACAAAGGAATTAACCTCAAAATCGACCTGATTCAGACCGATTCCCGGCTGCTTGAGCAAGTATCTAAGAGGGAAGAAAACCAACGGCAGCAGAAACAATCCCGCTTTCCGGGTTACGAAAAACTGAAAGACATTGTCTACATTACAATGAACTGCTCTAAACGCATTCAGTCGAGCATAGCGAAAAAGAAAGTGGACTGCATAATAGAACAGTAAAAAATAAATGAACCACAAGTGACCAAGCGGAAACTGGGAAGGCATGTTTATGTCAGAGAATACACCCCAAAAAATAATGTGTTTAAATCTTTCCAATACACCCATNCCTATAAAAGTGCCCTCATAGGTAGTGTTCACACACCAAAAAACCTCGANAACAGGCTTTAGAAAAACGACTCCTAAAACGAATGGTATCCCAATTCGTTTAACCCTGTCCGTTGTGATGAACCCTAACCCTTTTCGGTCGATCACCAACAACGCAAAAAAACCTGCAAGTATATAGAACAAAGGCATCCGAAATTGAAAAATAAAAAACGCNATAAATTGGTTTATAGGATCGCCGTGATATTCACCAGCNCTCCAGAACATTCTATCCTCAGAGAAGTAGAAAATATTTACATGAACAGCCAATCCCAACATCATGGCGATTGACCTGACAAAGTCTAACCCGTGATATCGTTCCTTCTTATCCACGCTAATTTAACTCCCGGTTTCCAAAAAACTTCAGNCATTCAAGAACCGTTCGACCCCGGTAATCCTTTGCATTCAAATCTGCCCCATTTNCCTTAAGTGATTTTAGAATGGTAAAGAATTGATCAGATGCATTGGGGTCATAAGCACCAGTTTTTATCGCTGCAACATGTGCAGGTGTATGACCATATTCATCGGCCAATGCCATGTCCGCACCGTTCTCAATAAGAAATTCTGCATCTTTCATATTGCCAGTGCGCACTGCATAAAACAACGGTGTCCGACCTACAAAATCCCGCTCGTTAATATTGACCGATTGTCTTAAAAGTATCGGTATTGGATTGTATCTTCTATATGACTCTGGCAGCAATGAAGCAATATGTAGNGGGTTCCTACCATATAGATCGTTAACGCCAACTAGTGAATCGTAGGACTCCAAAAAAGCTTGATCCCTCGCTGCAAATGCTTCCGCTATTGCCTCCCTTTTCGATCCTTTATTTATTGAATCATCAAGATACCCGCATAGGAAAGCGATACAAATGGACACCAGGACAATAGGAATACTCTTCTTAAATAAGGTAGATATTTTAAAATGGACTTCATCTGGATGGCTCGGATTCTTCCGTCTACCCATAAAATAATCACCCAAAAATGTATAACGAACACACTTGTTGTATAAGAGATACATAAAGAAGAGGCTCAGATAAAAAATAACAACTGATTTCAGGACGGCATTTCCGAATGCGATTTCTTGCGCGTACCTAGAGAAAAAGCAGGTGAAAAGAATGTGCACCCAGAATACCCAATAAGCTGAATCTGCCAAGTACCTCACATATCTTCCGGGTTGATTAAGGTATCTATGGGCTAAGCCAATAAACCCAAGACATAATGCCCAGGAAACAGCACAACGTAAAAAAACGATGATCGATTTAAACGCACTATTTGAAAAAATTCCCTCCTCCCAAACTTGAATATTAGCGACTTTCCAGGAAGTAATATCAACGACGACATTTCTCATTAAATCATATTTATCCGTTGGNCCACTCAANAGAAATACAAACGGAATNGATATGAAAACATAGAACCAACCATTTTGAGCCAGTGATTTAAGTAGTGTAATGTTTTTATACAAATAAACGCCAAAAACATAAAACCCAAAGTAATAGATCATCTCGTTAATTTGGAAGTTAAAGTGAGATGGCCAAAACATGGGACTTTGTAACGTAAAATGAATCGGGAACGCCAGAAGAGTAAGAATGAGAAATCCCCATTTGTATGTGAGAGATATGCGAATCAGAGAATTGAAAAAACTGTTGTCTTTAAACAGAAAGTCCTTATTGCCAAGCTGATGCATCAACCAGTGTGCGAAATAAAAGAACATCAGAAAGTAAATAAACCAAAAGTGCCAAAAGTTATATTCGTTAAAGACTTCNCTTTCGGTAAACGTGCCCCAAAGTATATAACATTTGATACGTTCAAGCATGGATGCTCCATCGAAAATATTTGTGTATGCCCCCGGCCAAGTATCGTTTGTTACTAGCATGAAAAAAGGCATAAACAGGAAAACACCGATCAAAAAAGGCCATAGTATCCTTTTAATACGATCTCTCATCANCGCATTCATTCCTTTTCGTTCTAAAACAAGCTGNGCAAAAAACCCTGCAAGCAGCATGAACAACTGCATCCGAAAGAAATGTATGCCCATTACCGCGAATGTATTTATGGAATCCCTTTTATGTTCGCCTGCGAGCCAGTGGAATGAATTAACATCAGAAAAAAACATAGAAATATGCAGAACGACGCCCAGCATCATGGCAACTGCCCTGACGAAATCCAGGCCGTGGTATCGTTCTTGTGTATCCACGCTAATTCAGATCCCTATTGGCGAATCGTTTAAGGCAGTCAAGCACTGTTCGACCTCTATAATCCCTCGCATTCATGTCCGCACCCTTTTCCCTAAGTGATTTCAGTATATCAAAATACAAATCGGACGACTTGGCATCATAAGACCCAGTTTTGATCGCAGCTACATGAGCCGGTGTGTGACCGTATTTGTCAGCTATGGTCATGTCCGCACCCTTCTCTATAAGCAATTTTGCATCTTTCAAATTACCGGTACGTACCGCGTAAAACAAAGGGGTCCGCCCCACAAGGTCTTGTTCATTTATATCCACCGATTTCTTGAGCAGAATTGGGATGGGATTGTATCTCCGAAGTGACTCAGGAAACAATGATGCCGTATGAAGGGGATTTCTACCGTATCGGTCTACAACACCTGATAGAAGCATATACTTCTCCAGACAATTCTGATTCCTCGCTACAAAGGATTCGACCAAAACCTCTCTTTTGTTTCCTGTGTGAATGGAATTGTTCAAGTGCCCCCATATAAAGGCAATGCAAAGAGAAGCCAGACAAATCGGTGCTACCTTTTTTAGCAGAATAATTAAGCTTAAATGAGCTTCATCAGGATGAGATGGATCTTTCCTTTTCCCCATAAAATAATCTCCGAGGAAAGAATAACGAATGCACTTATTATAAAGATAATACATGCAGAGCATACACAGGTTCAAGACCATTACAGTTTTGAACATAGAATTATCGCCAGAAAGCTGTTGGGCATATTTTGAAAAAATATTCGTGAATAAAACATGTATCCAGAATACCCAATAAGCAGAGTCTGCAAGATACCTTACATAACGACTTGAGTTGTTCAAATATCTATGAGCCAGCCCAATGAATCCAAGGCACAAGGTCCATGAAACGGCACACCTTAGAATGACAATGATTGACTTGGGCAATGCATAAGAAAAGATCCCCTCTTCCCACAATTGCACGTTTGCTATTTTCCAACTCGTTATGTCGACGACTACGTTTCGCATTAAATCATATCTTGTCGTAGGTTCGTTCAATATGAATACAAACGGCAGTGAAATGATCAGGTAAAACCAGGAATTTTTAGCCAATTGATTCAACAGTTGGATGTTTTTACACAAATAAGCCCCAAAGACGTAAAAGCCAAAGTAGTAAAATATTTCATTGACCTGAAAATTAAACTGAGACGGCCAAAACATTGGGCTTTGCAGTGAATAATGGAGTGGGAAGGCAAGGCAACTTAACACAATAAATCCCCATTTGTAGGTCAAGGCAAACCGGGTCAACCGGTTCAAAAACACATTGTCATTGAAGAGAAAATCCCTGCTACCAAGTTGGTGAAACAACCAGTGAAAGACATAATAAAACAACAAAAAATATATGAACCAAAAGTGCCAGAAGGAGATCTCATTAAAAATCGGTTTATCCGTAAATGCACCCCATAGTAAAACGCTAGTAATTTTTTCAAAGATGGATGCATTTTCATAAACATTCGTAAATCTACCGGCCCATGTTGACTCTACAAGAAATCCGACAAAAGGGGTGAAAAGAAAAATGCCAACCAAAAATGGAACAAATATTCGCTTGACTCGATCCCGACACAAATGAGTCATCCCCTTCCTTTGACAGACTAATTCTGCAAAGAATCCCGCGAGCAACATGAACAGTTGCATCCGGAAAAAATGGATGAATTTCACAGTAAACGTGTTTAACGAATCACCCCCGTACTCGCCGACCACCCACCCGAATTGAATATCATCCCTGAAGAAACAACAGGTGTGGATAACAACACCAAGCATCATAGCAACCGCCCTGACGAAATCCAAACCGTGGTATCGCTCTTGATTCTTCATAATCAAAACCTAAATGAACTTGAAACCTTGATGCTGTACCGCTCAGTTTCAAGGTCAAAACCCCTGTATCCGTCGCGGTATCCCTGTCGCAATACTAGAAACAATTCTTTGCCGGGCGTCCATTCCCATCTGAACCTGGAATAGAGCCCCACGGTATCTGTATAACTATCGTGTTGCACAACATTCAACAATCCCATGTTCGCATTAATGTTGACCATCAGTCTTGCTGAGTTTAGCAGAACATCCTCATCAAGGTTTTCCTGTTCAAAGTGGCTATAGCGGTGGGTAGTAGAAAGCAACATGTGCTTGTTTATGCTCCAGCGAAAACCCATGTTGTAATCGGTTCGTTCCCAATCATACCAATCATCGTGAATCGCAATGCTCGCCGTAGCACCTAGTTTGCGGTTATTGGAGAAACCTCCGCCAATGAAAATTGCATTCCACTCGTAATCTCCACTATCAATGATTCCCGCACCCGGCACAAAAAAATTGAATTCGGGGTTGTCCCTGAAATGCGAATACTTGAGAAAAATCTCGTCCGTTGACTCGAATATGATACGCGGTAATACAATACCGTTCTCCATCGTTTCACCTCCACCGCCAAGATTGGTATAGATGCTGTTGGTGTAAGAAAAAAACATCTGACGAACTATCTGTGAATTGTCAAAACGAGGTTGCCAACTCATGTGGTTTTGGAATTTGTTCACCCCGGTACGGCGAACGTAACCTAGCTTCGGATCGAAAGCCTCGTCGATTCGATAATATGTTGAACCGACATTGATTAGGTCGTTTGGATAAAGCATCTCAATGGAAAATGCGGTTCCATCATTTTGGCCGGAACTGTGGCTCGACAGCAGGTAGGTATTAGCCTCAAAAATTCTATTTCCGAACAGTTTGTCTGTTCTATGCCGAAAATCTACACCATGCGTGCTTGAGTCTTCGTCCGAATTGGGATCTCCAAACGTCGAGATCAGGCCGACTGAGGATTGTTCCAACACATCCCGTTTAATACGGGCAATGGTCATGTTTGAGTTGGGTGTTGTTGAAGATGCCGTCACACCAGAATTAAGCAGCCCCACATGATATTTCCCGTCGTGTCCAGTTAACTTTACCGCATAATCGATATCAGCTATTTGTCTATCATTATTTAATCCAATTCGGCGACTGAAATAAGGAACGATCTCAGGCTCTGACCAAGGCATCACCTGTTGCCCAACTGTGAAGACTTCAGCATCTTCAAGGAAAAAATCTCGTTTCTCAGGAAAAAACAAAGGGAAACGAGTGTAGTTCAACCGACGATCATCCACCTCGGTTTCGGCAAAATCCGTATTCAGAGTCAGATGAGCAGTCCAACTCGGTTTAAAACGGTAGCGAATATCCCCCCCAAAGTCTCCAGAGGTATCTGAATTCAGACTATCACCCACAACGTATGGTGTTACCTCTAGGTTCAGACTGCTGCGCGTAATATTGATACCTTGTATTTTTCCAGCTTGCGCAAAGTGATAGGTCCTAATCTCCGGCCTTGAACTCGACCAACGTCCCGCCTCTCCGTTACGGGGCAATTTGCGCCATAGGTTGAATCCCCACACATTGGAGCCGGCTAGATGCCGAACCGTGGAAAAAGGCAGCCTGATCTCGGCCTGCCAACCGTGTTTTGTCCGTATGGCCTTCACATCCCAGATACCATCCCATTGAACATTTAACGATGAGTTGTTAGTAACGCTTGCATCGTACTTGACTCCATTCGGATTGGTCCAAAGCACATAACCATTTCGGTTGTCATTCATCGTATCAATGGCAAGGAAGAGAGAGTCGTCGTAAAAAGGCAACTCATCACGTTCCATAACGCTAGCGACTATTTTTTGTGATTCTGTATCATATGCAATAATGCCGAAATAAATATTTTGGTCATCGTAAACTACCATGAATTCCGTTTTTTGCGACATGGGCACTCCCTGCCTAGGCTCGTACTGCAACATGTCGCTGCCAGCCTTCATTGCATCAGTCCAAGCCGGTTCATCGAAGTGCCCATCCAATTTGATTTTATCCGTGGTATAATTTGCTTGGATAGTTGGTTTAGCCGCTCC
>PBKH01000037.1 GCA_002721375.1 Verrucomicrobiales bacterium | reverse complement strand
CAACTCTTCGGCAGTTACCGTTGGATTCTTATCGTGAGCGTATTTTTGCCTGCATTCTTTGCTGTGCTGAGTGTCAAGGCGGACAACCCGCAACGAAAAACCATGAGTATTTAGTTTTGAAAATTACGCGAGATAAGGTTGATCAGTTGCAATGCTAAACCTGAAAAATCTCAATATTTATTCTTCAGTTTGAGGATGAAGAGTTGCCGTGTTTTCCCGTCTTTGCTTACGCCAGGAACGAGAATTTGATCGTTCGTTCGATTCCAGCAGGGTGATGGATCCTGACGGAGATCACCGGATTGCCAGTGTCCTATGTTGAAGCCTTGTGTCTTGACATGCGTCCCGTCCTCTCTTCGATAGATGGTGTAATAGTTGGCCATTCTTTTTTTGTCCTTATGGCCGTTAACAAAGAGTTTTCCGTTGGGCGACAGCGCAATGTCACCTTCTGGATCAGGAAAAATCTCCGTCGAACCAAGCACGCCAACTATTAGTTGTCGGTCAGTATCGAAGAGTATCTGTCGATTTTTGAGNCGTCCAATCATTCGNTGTCCAAAGTCCCATTCAGGGTGGCCTCCAATGTGAATGCGATTNGAGCGTAGGTTGTTNCCATCAGCATCTACGATGAATGGGTGATTGATTCGCTTACCTTTTTTTCCGCTCCAACCGGCTCTCGCAAAAAAGAAAATCCGATCNCCCTCCCGATTTGATAGTGAGTGGTTAATGAATAGGTGGCTGTTACTCATGTTGTGACCAAGCGCGTCAAGTTCGCGAGTCATTTGGTGAAAAGATACCAACAGTTTTTTTTCTCCGGTCTGGATGTTCACTTTAAAGAGTCCGTCGTCCCTTGGGTGGGCGACACTTTTGGTCCAGTCCCAGGCATCCTTGTAGCCTGTCACTGGTCGCAGTCGGGCCATGCGTGCGTAGTTAAGACCTAGGAACCAGCCTCCGTTCTGCGCTACACCGCCGTTGCCTATTGGAGTGTCGTCAAACCGATACTCACGGATGCGCTTNTTTATCTCTATGTCGTAAAGCACACAGAACACCTTGCCGGTTTTAAGATCGCGGTCGTTGAAGAAGAACTGAGTATCGGGCTTGGCTGGATTCCAGTAAAACATGGTCCCTTGCTGTGGGTTCCAGCCTCTAGACTGGTCGACAACTTTCACCTGGTAATTATTCTTGGTATCGATCAGAACGATGTTGGCTNGGTCGTNCGGNCCCGGCATGCGGTCATGGAANTCGGTTTGAAGCGCAACAATGTNTCGGCCGTTCTGGTTCCAAGGGATGTTTTGCACGTGACCGATATATCCGAAAAAGTGAGTCATGGGTCCGTGGGTAATCTGTTCAACTTCTACTTTAAATGGAACTTTTTCTATAGCACAGCTTTGCCGAGCTAATACGATTAAACTGAGCAATATTGAAATTAAGCGCATTGGTAAACCANGCTTTGATGCAAAAGTAATCCAAGGACAAGCTTGAACAGGCGCTTGGACGCCTNCAAATAATCGATTCTTTTTAATTCGGATAGGAAGGCTAGAAAATGGAGCCAGTTGTCGGATTCGAACCGACGACCGTTCGATTACAAATCGAGTGCTCTACCAACTGAGCTAAACTGGCTTAGNTCGCAAAAGAANTAGATTTAGATCAGAGAATTCTTTTTTTAAAGATATTTCTACTTTTACGTGCAAGATCATGGTGGGATTTGCCTGAAAAATATGTAGCCGGAAATGATTTTTTGCGTTAATTAAATTCACGAGCGTTCATTCACAAATGAGTATAGGATNATTCAGNTGTGGAATCGGGTTGGCCAGTGTTTTTGCTGTTTGTCAAACGATGCCAGGTGAGTCGACCGATTATAACAGGGATATNCGGCCTNTATTGTCGAGGAGTTGTTTTGCCTGCCACGGTCCTGATGAGGAAGCCCGTAAGGCGAACCTTCGACTTGATTTGCGTGATGGGGCCCTGGCGCAACGCAAAGGAACTCCTTCAATAGTTCCTGGTGACAGAAGTAAAAGTGAATTGTATGCACGAATTATCTCGGAAAATCACGATGACCAAATGCCTCCGGAGGATTTCGGTCACGCGCTTGATAGGGTAGAGATTGAAACTATTGGTCGATGGATAGATGAAGGAGCGCCATACGAACGACACTGGGCATTCATCCCCCCGGTTCAACCGGCGTTACCAAGTGTTTCTAATCGCCATTGGGTGAGGAACGGCATAGATCATTTTATCCTTTCTGCATTAGAGGCTACCGATGATGAACCTAACCAAGAAGCGAGTCGCCATGTTTTGATTCGCCGGCTTTCGCTTGACCTGACCGGATTGCCTCCGGACCCGAATGAAGTTCAAGCGTTTGTGAACGACAGTAGGGCCAATGCTTATGAGTTGCTTGTAGACGATTTATTGTCCCGTCCGTCCTATGGGGAAAGATGGGCGCGAGTCTGGCTCGACTTGGCACGTTATGCTGATTCGGCCGGGTATGGCTCTGATCCATTAAGAGTCATCTGGAAATATCGAGATTGGGTAATTGATGCATTCAACCAAAACATGTCATACGACCGCTTTACCATTGAGCAGTTGGCCGGTGATCTTTTGGAAAACCCCACACGCGACCAGTTGCTTGCCACAGCATTTCATCGCAACACAAAGACTAATACCGAGGGCGGCACAGATGATGAGGAATTCCGTGTAGAAGCGGTTAGAGATCGAGTGGATACAACCATGCAGGTATGGATGGGAATGACGATGGGTTGTGCCAAGTGCCACTCGCATAAGTACGATCCGATTACTCAGAAAGAGTATTATCAGTTTTACGCGATGTTTAACCAGACGGAGGATGCTGATAGGGGAGATGACTCGCCGCGTTTGCCGTATCCGAATGAGATGCAAACAAGGCGTTTGACTTCCTTTGATAATGAAATCATGACGTTACAGGCGAAACTCAATGAACATACGCCTCCTTTGACCAAGGGGCAGCGTTCTTGGGAACTGCGATCATTACGTGATCTGGCTAAACCGGAGCCTAAGCGATCTACTTGGCAAATCGCAGGGCCTTATGAGGGCAGCGATTTTGACGATGCCTTTGCAAAGGCGTTTGCTCCGGAGCTCCTAGCTGTCGGTGATAACGTAGCACCGTGGGGCAAGGCAAGCCAATCGTCCACTTCGCACAACGCCCCGGCACAGCTCGCGATCGACGGTAACACCTCTGGTAAATTTGAAGATGGAACAGTCACTCATACCCACAATCCTGAAGACAAGTCGCCGTGGTGGGAGGTGGCGTTAGCTGAGCCGACCGACGTGACTCAGGTGGTGATTTGGAATCGTGCCGAGCTGCCGGAACGGCTTTCNGCNTTTCGAGTTTTGGCGTTGGATNCTAATCGGAANTCCATCTACGAGAAAAACCTTTTTGAANCCGGCAAGGGANATCCCAAGCCGAACGAAGGATTTGCTGTCCCACTCGAGACTCCTGACAAAGTGTCGTTTGTTAGGATTGAATTTCTACCGCTTGATAGTCGCAATGAACCAATATTGTCGCTGGCTGAGGTGCAAGTATTCAGGCGTTCTGGGCCTAACTCAGCGACCAAGACGAAATGGGTGGCTAAGACTGAATTGGCCGATGGCATCGCTCACCCTCTAGAAGTCAGGGATCATTCGGCAGTGTATTTGAGTCGAAAGATTACGGCAGCGATTGCGGGGGCGCAGCGGTTGTCCCTTGGTAGTGGGGATGGAATAAAGGTATGGGTCAATGGTCGTGAGGTGTTGTCCAATAAGGCCAAGCGAGATGCCGAGGCTGGACAAGAATTGGTAAGCGTGAATTTACCCAAAGGAGAGAGCGAANTGTTGTTGAAGATTGTTAACTATGACAAAACGAGCGGTTTTTATTTTGATGTCGAAGGGGTTGATTTCCCTGATGACATCCTTCCAGTGCTGCTTATTGACGAGACCAAGCGTACATCTGCACAGGCGGAGAAAATCGCTGCACATTACCGGACCTTTGCCAGTGAACTAGAGCCGGTTCGAAAGTTGATCGAGGCCAAGCGTAAAGAGCGAAAAAAGGTCAGTGATTCAATCGTTACCACGCCGTACATGCGCGAGTTAGACCAAGCTAATCGGCGGGAGACATACATGATGGTTAAGGGCAATTTTTTGACCAAGGGAGATGCTGTGCAGGCCGGATTTCCGTCCTCATTCCACGGGCCAGTAAAGGGGACACCTCTCAATCGAATGGGTGTGGGGCATTGGCTGATGCAGNCGGACAATCCCCTAACGTCACGCGTTGCGGTTAACCGTTTCTGGGCGCAGTTTTTTGGGCGCGGCTTACTGGACACGGAGGAGGATTTTGGGACACAGGGTAATTTACCTGACCATCCGGAACTGCTCGATTGGTTGGCGGTGGAATTCCGCGACGAGGGATGGGACATTAAGCAGTTGCTCAAGACGATTGTTACTTCTTCGACCTACCGCCAATCAGCCAAGCTCAGAGGACGGTTGGCTAAGATAGATCCGTACAACATACGACTAGGCCGTGGACCACGATTTCGGCTCGAAGCCGAGATGGTGCGCGATCAGGCACTGTCGTTGAGCGGTTTGAGTAGTATGAAGATGTTTGGGCCGTCCGTATATCCTCCGCAACCGCCAAACCTCTGGCAGGCGGCGTTCAACGGGCAGCGTAACTGGTCGACAAGTCGCGGAGAGGACAGATATCGAAGGGCTTTTTACACCTTTCTTCGCCGGACTGTTCCGTATCCATCCATGGCCACGTTTGATGCGCCAAGTCGGGAGATCTGCACAGTTCGCCGGATAAGGACAAATACTCCGCTGCAATCCTTTGTAACGCTCAACGACGAGGCTTATATTGAATTTGCGCGTGCATTGGCATGGCGGATTTACACCGAGGGCGGCGATTCGACTGCGGATCGGCTCAAGTTTGCGCTGCGGCTAACTTTAGCCAAGCCGATTGAACTACGGCGAGTGACGGCGATTAGTCAGCTCTTTGAAACGGAATTTTCTCATTACAATAAGCAGCCGGAAGACGCAAAGGCCCTTTTCGGCGAAACCGTTCCGATTCCGAATGGAGCAGTGATTTCTGAAATGGCAGCGTGGACCGTGGTGTCCAACGTTTTGTTGAATCTGGACGCTCTCTTGATGAAAGGCTGATGATTGTGTATCTTTTAAGAAAATGAATCCGTACGACGNACAGGCACAGTTTATCACTAGGCGGCACTTTTTGCGGCGATGTCAAGTAGGGCTTGGGTCGTTGGCGCTTGGGTCGCTGATGGGAGGTAAGGCTGCGTCTCGACCTTTGGCTCCGCGCACGGGTCTTAATGCCGGCAAGATTAAGAANGTGATCTATTTGCACATGGCNGGATCGCCGCCACAGCTGGATCTGTTNGACTATAAGCCAAAACTCAATCAGTTGAACATGAAGCCTTGCCCGAAGGAGTTTATTGAGGGNAGACGGCTGCCNTTCATCAAAGGGCACCCNAAGCTATTNGGTTCGCCGCATGATTTTAAGCAGCACGGCCAAAATGGGCAGTGGATCAGCAACATGTACCCCACGCTGCCAGCAATGGCGGACGATCTTACGTTTGTGAAGTCGATGTATACAGATCAGTTTAACCACGCGCCTGCCCAAATGCTGCTTTATACAGGTTCGCCCCGTAATGGTTCTGCGTCTATGGGATCCTGGATTACCTATGGACTGGGCTCCGAGAATGCGAATCTACCCGGTTTCGTCGTGCTGATTTCCAGCGGTACCGATCCATCCGGTGGCAAGAGCCTTTGGGGGAGCGGTTACTTGCCATCCGTCTTCCAGGGGGTGCAATGTCGAAGTACTGGCGATCCGATTCTGTATGTTTCGAATCCGAAAGGAATGAGTCGCAACGTCCGGCGTCGGAGTCTCGACGCCCTCAGAAAACTCAACGAACAGGAGTACCGCGAGATTGGTGACCCAGAGACCCTTACGCGCATCAGCCAGTTTGAGTTGGCGTATCGCATGCAAATCAGCGTGCCAGAGGTGATGGACATCGGCCGCGAATCATCGACTACACTTGAGCAGTATGGAGCACAGCCAGGCAAGGCTTCCTTTGCGAACAATTGCCTGCTTGCCCGTAGGTTGGTGGAGCAGGGGGTTAGATATGTGCAATTATTTGACTGGGGTTGGGATTTNCACGGTACCGGCGCCAGCAACGATCTCGTCAAGGAGCTGCCGAGAAAATGCGCATCCAATGATAAATCCGTTACAGCACTGCTAAAGGATCTTAAGCAGCGTGGTTTACTGGACGAGACTTTGGTTGTCTGGGGCGGAGAGTTTGGTCGCACCTCCATGAACGAGGAGCGTAACGGGTCCAAATTTCTTGGCCGAGATCATCATCCAGACTGCTTCACAGTTTGGATGGCCGGCGGTGGTTTACAGAATGGTATCAGTTATGGCGAAACGGATGAATTGGGATACACCGTGGCAAAGGATCCGGTGCACGTACATGATTTACAGGCTACCATCCTGCACTTGCTAGGCATCGATCCGTTCACCTTCAGTTATCGTTATCAAGGCCTTGACCAGCGGCTTATCGGACCCGAGAGCACGCCGAAGATCATTGATGGTATTTTGGCCTAAACTTAACTTGGTTTCTTTCAAGCAAATCGATCCTCGGCGAACGGGTCGGCAGTATTTGAGTAGCCACGTTTCTCCCAGAAGCCCAATTCATCATGGTCTCGAAATATAATTTCCCTGATAAACTTGGCACCCTTCCACGCGTAGAGCTTTGGAATTATCATGCGCGCTGGGCCACCATGCTCCAATTTTAGCGGTTTGCCGTTCCATGTGTGGGCGATCAATACATCGTCATCCATGCAGGCTTCGAGTTGAGTGTTTGTTGTATATCCGTCATAGCCGATGAAAAAAAGGTGCGTAGCATTTGAATTGGGTTTTACAAGGTCGGCCAGTGTAAAGAAGGCGACACCGGAAAATTCCATGTCGAACTGGCTCCAAGTCGTTACGCAGTGGAAGTCGCTTATGTCACAAAACTGCGGTAGCGCCATGAACTGTTCCCAGTCGAGCGAGACCGGTTTTTCTACCTCGCCATGAATTTTCAGCGTCCATTTGTCAAACNGAATTTCTGGATGTATGCCTAGGTCGAGNACGGGAAAGTTGCTAANCTCATGCTGGCCGGGNGGTAGACGGTCGGTGCNGGGGNTNGCCAGTCNTTTTTTNTTGGACATTTTTTTTGCCCAACGCTCTTTTCGTTGCAAGTAGTCCTCCTTCATTGTGNGGCAGATTCGGCNGGNTTAGCCAACGGCAATCGATAGCATGCAGCTTCGCGGTGATTGCGTACGAGCAAATAGTCATTCGTGAGCGCAGGCGGATTCCATGTCTTGCCATCTAGTGCAGCGAATCTAGTCAACTCAACATGTTGTTCTGGATTGGCCTCTAGCAGGACGACATCGCCGTTTTCCGCCATGACCACAATGTGGTCGCCTCTTAGCAGGATCTGCCCGTGTCCGTACCGGCCGTCTTTCCATTTTCTTCTTCCACGTTCGGCGTCGATGCATGCAAATATTCCATCATCCAGTCCGAAAAAATGACCGTTGTGAAAAATAAGATTAGTAAACTTGGCCTTCATCCGGTTTGTTTTCCAAAGTTCGGTCACCGGAAAAACACCGTTTTCAAAATCGACTTGCAGTAGTTTGCTGCCTTTACCGTAACCGAGGCTAATTAGAATTTGGTTGCTCATTACTGAGACCGGCATCGACACGTGCGGATAGGGGACGTTCCAGTCAAACTTCCAACGAACCGAGCCGTCCTCGGGTGAGTGGGCGGCCAGTCCGTCCTGGTTAAAGATCAGAATCTGGGTTTCGCCGTGTAGCTTGGTCAAGCGCGGAGAACTGTATCCTGCTCGGCTGTTACCTCCAGACCATGTCATTTTGCCGCTTCCTATGTCATAGGCCAGAAGAGATCGGCCATTGTCGCCACCGGCACTAACAATGACGCGGTCGTTGACGATCAAAGGGGAGCTAGCGTAGCCCCATTCTTTAGATTTGTTTCGATTGGCCGATAGGCCGCTTTGATCGACGGGTGCGTCGAGTTCCAAACCGGCGTCAACTGTGATAATGCGTTGCCATAACGGTTTTCCGGTATTCAGGTCGAGGCAGTTCAAAATACCAGTGGCACCAAGAGTGTAAACTCGGCTCTTATAAAGTGTTGGTGTCGCGCGTGGCCCTTCGCCGGCGATGGCAGTTTTGTATTGTCCATGATCAGTATGCAGCCAGAGCACTGAGCCGGTTTGTACATCGTAGCATACGACAGTCTCATTTTCGTTGCGTTGCTCTTGTGTGACTGCGCGATGGCCGACAATGGCAAAGCCGGACCAAGCTGGGCCAATCGGCTGCCTCCAAAGTTGTTCTGGAGATTTCTTGCTCCAGTCCGTGGCCAGCGCGGGACCAGGCACATGGCAGTTGCGATTTGGGCCAAGGAATTGCGGAAATGAGAGATTGGACACGGCTTGTAAAGACGGTTCATTATTTGGGCTTCCTTTCTCACTTTCGGTTGTCGGGAGCGTCCTATTAGCCCAGCGCCACTCGAATATAGGTACCATGTTGCCGCTGAATTGACTAAATCGGAAAAAGCATCCGAACAGGATACTGACGCCAAGCAGACCGCAGAAAATGAACAATTTTATATGCTTGGCTAATCGGGAGAATAATAAAGACCAGATGACCAGAAGGATTCCTGCGATCAGGATNGCGCTTATTGNGCGGAGAACTCGGAACTGTTGATTNTCGCCTCCTGTGGACCAAATGACGGCCTGAGCCANGCAAAAACTGATAAGGATAATAACGGCAGGCCACCAGCGGACTGGCCTTGTTTTTTGGCTNTTTTGAGGTGCTTCCATCGCGAACGCGCGNTCGATTTTACATATTTCAGAGCGGTGGCCAAGCGAATGGAATTAANAGAGTTAAATTNTTTTTCAGTNAGATTNGGTGTTTTAGGCACATTAGTTGCTTNAATGNACCCGGTGTTTTGTNGGTTTTAAAGAAGATTTTAACGTAAAAGATGGATTTGGCCTTGTCAGGATTGGCATCGGGGTTCGACTGGAAATCAGTTGTTGACCAGTTGGTAGAGGTAGAGCGCGCTCCGCAGCGACGGGCGAGGAGGGAGCAAGTTGAGGTTGCGGAGAAGAACCGAATTCTCGGTTTACTCAAGGATGAATTGAATTCACTGCAGACGAAGTCGAAGACGCTCAAGGACAGTAATCTTTATCAATCACGTACAGCATCTGTCTCTGATAGTGCGATTGGTTCTGCCTCAGTGTCGGCAGGAGCAGCGCTGGGCAATTATGATTTTGAGNTTTTTCAAAAAGCCACTACTGGTATNCGGCAGGGAGGTGCTGATGCGGGGCAGTCAGTAAACACATCATCTAAGATAGCTACCAATGGTTATGGCGTTGGTATCACCACTGGCACTTTCACAATTAATGATGAGGTTATTACGGTGGAAACGGATGATACACTTTCGACCATTTTCACGAAGGTGACCACTGCCGATTCGGATTTATCGATTTCCTATAGTTCTTCCACGGATAAAATCACGCTCAGTTCAAGTTCTGGCAAGACTTTGATTCTNGGCAGTTCCAACGACTCAAGTAATTTTCTAGTGGCTTCCCGATTGAATAACAATGGGACCAATTCAGTTGCCAGTAGCTACAAATTAGGTGGTATCAGTCAAGCGTCGGCGTTGTCGGGTGCAAGTTTTAATACTGCGTTGGTCGGTAGTTCCGGCAGCTTTCGAGTTAACGGCGAGACGATCAATTGGTCCAGTAGTGATACGGTTGGCTCCGTCCTTGCCGCGATTAGTCAGTCTGGAGCGGGAGTTGTGGCCAGCTACGACGGGGTGAATGATCGGTTTCTTTTGACTAACAACACGACGGGCGACGTCGGAATTAGTCTTGAGGATGTGAAAGGTAATTTTCTACAGGCGACCAAACTTGTTTCCGAACCTGTTAAAGCCAACGGTGCCCAATCAGCCAGTGCAACAGTAAGCATAAACAATTCAGCTGGCTACGCGACGGGCAATTACGCGTCCAGCGGGATCACAGTGGATGCTACCGGTTCAGCTTTCAGTAGTGGTCACGTATTGTATTTCGAGAATGGAGGGGTATTTACTCTGAGTGCCAACGCAGATTCAGGTGATACAACACTTTACGGTACATTAGCGAATGCATCTATTACGAATGATGAGACAGGTTATAAATCCGGTACTTTCAGCATTTCTTCCGCTGCCAATCTTACTGCTAGTTCATCAGCCACGGCCAAGTCCGTTCAAATTAACTACTCATCGGGTTATTCCAACGGTGCGAGCGAACTAACAGTAGATTCTCTAGGTGCGGCATTAAGTAGTGGAGATGTGATTCGATTTGGGAATGGCGCTCTCTTTACATTGTCGGCGAATGCCTCTAGTGGCTCTTCAACTCTTACAGGATCACTATCGGGTGGGGCGTTGTCGGACGATGAGGTTGGGTATCTTGTGCAGAGCATCACGGTTGGTGCCAACTCCGAGGATTTTGCTGCTGGAGACCGCATCCGGTTTGCAAATGGTGGTATTCTTACTTTAACGTCTAATCCATCCTCGGGTGCAACATCACTTACTGGGGCCCTGTCACACGACATCGCCAGCGGCGAGGCGACAGTGAGTCGTTCAGAGGCATATGTTTCAGGGCAAGTTTTTTATTTCAACAACGGTGCTAAGTTGACCTTGACGGCTGGTGCTGTTTCCTCAAGCAATTCCCTGACTGGTTATTGGGACAGTAATGTTTCGAACAAAGAGGAAGGAGAACAGGGTAACCTGAGGCGTGGTGATGATATGCTGTATTCGCTCAACGGTGGCGATGTTTTAGCTAGTCATTCCAACACCATTACTGATGATACTTCAGGTGTTTCAGGATTGTCTGTGACCGGTGAATCCGCTGGCTCCGGATTGAGGGTGGACAAAATTGATGCATCAAACAACGTCATTACCACTCTTGATTCACACGGTCTAAGCACCGGTGACACGATTCGACTTTACACTCCGGCGACGCTGATGGGAGGGGTTTCTTCTAAGGTGAGCTATTACATTCGGGCGTTATCTGGTTCTAGGCTTTCACTTCATAATTCATCATCAGATGCAACTGCTGGCACTAATGCAGTGGATATTACCGGGTCTGGTACTGGAGATCAGTACATTCTCAGCGGAACTGCACCAACTCTTTCGGTGTCTGTGGCAGCCGACACTGATAAGGTCAAGGAAGCGGTCAAGGATTTTGTATCCCAAGTCAGTAAAACACAGTCACTTATCGCAATGCATACTTCAGTGAAGACTGATGATGACGGGAAAGTGACCGCAGGAAGACTTTCCAACGATAGGCTGGTCAGCGAAATCGCATCGGATCTCCGACAGAAAACCATGGGCGAGGTAACCGGGACAGGTAGCACTTTCGATCGTTTGAGTGATCTCGGCTTTAGTGGTAACGGTTATGACAATCAGATTTCGTTGGCTGACGAAAACACCCTCGATTCAATTCTCCGTGAGAAGATGGGTGATCTGCAGAAATTTTTCTCAACCGAGGAAACTCAGGCGGGTGTGGATGGCGCCACAGCAGACTATCAGGCGGACGAGGGCATGGCAGAGGCAATGGAAGACTACATGTCATTACTGCTCGGCGATATCTACGGAACTGAAGGTTCTCTTGTGGACCATCGAGACAACTACACCAAAGAGATAGATCGCATTAATCAGAATATTTCAGATCTTGAGAAACGAGTACAGTTCACAAAGGAACAGCTAACGAGAAGCTTTCTTCAAATGGAGCAGGCGCAAGCAAAGACCAACCAAGAGATGCAGTTTTTAACGAAACGATTTGGCGGATGATAGATCAGATGATTAAACCAAAAAAACAGAAGCGAGCCGTCAAGCGTATTAGGCAAGAATTTGGCAAAACAGTCTTTATAGCATTATTGGCCGTGTGCTTTGCGGGATGCAAGACTGCCTCTATAAAGAACCCTGGGACTGTGATAGGCCCGTTTCACAAACCAGATAACTACAGTCTGGTAGGCGGAGGCATGCCGCTTGACATGCGCCGAGTGGCTCTTCTTCCGCTTACCTCAGCGGTGAATTCGTTAGAGCATCAGTCCGGCCGCCAGATACTCCAAGCATTCCTGCAGGCAGAGATTGCCAAGTCGGGTTTATTTGAGGTTGTTTATATGCCTTCTACCCGGATGGAGCAATTGACCGGTCAGCCGGCCTGGCGAATGATTGAGGAGTTGCCAGTTGATTTTATAGAAAAGATAACCGCGGAATATGATTGCCAAGGAGTGCTCTTTAGCCATTTGACTGTTTATCAGCCTTATCCTCCGCTGAGCATCGGCTGGCGAATGGGGCTTGTGCATTTGAGCCCTGAAAGCAACAATGGAAGCGTTGTGTGGGAAATTGACCATGTGTTTAATGCTGGGCAAAAGTCCGTAATTAATTCCGCTCGCCGTAATGCGCTCAAGAATGGTCTCTCTGATCCGGAGCTTGATGAGACTTTCGGACTACTAAATTCTCCGCGGCGATTTGGGCGGTACACGGCTGAGGAAGTTGTCGCTACAATGAGTCAGATGGGCTCAGGTAGTCTGTTTGCAAGTGTGAACGAAGACAGTCAAAAGCTACCTGCCCAAGGGGGCTTTTTTAAACGGCTTTTTAAACGGCAATAATAAAGAAAATCAACATGTCACCCATAGATCCAATTAAGCAACCCACCGGAATACAACGGGCCGACTTATCCAGGTCGACCGCTGAAGTAGTGCCGTCAAAATCGAAGAGCTTTTCAACTTCGGATCGACTCGATCTGAGATCTAGCATGGCGTTGGAGACAGAGAAGAAAGTCGAGGCGGAATTTGCTGCTCGCAAGGCGGCTATTCTCAAGCAGCAACTAGCTGGTGACTACGATCCGGACCAGGCCATGGACTATATCTCCCAACGCCTTGCCAACGGCGCAGTGGAGCATCGTTGAGCATTGTTAATGACTTGCCGTTTCGTTTTAGATGAATCCGTACTCCAATTCTGGGAGAGGTCAGCAGGCTAATCCCTACTCAAAGGCAAGTGCCTACAAGAGCACCTCTGTCAATACATCTTCTCCGGCGGATTTGGTTTTGATGCTCTATGACGGAATCCTTCGTTTTCTGAACAATGCTCGAGCGGGTTTCAAATTGAACGATCCGGTGGAGTACCANCAGACGATCAATGAAAATCTACAGAAGGCACAGGCTATCATTCGCGAATTACGCTCCTCACTGGATGTAGAGAAGGCAACCGATTTCGGGGAGACGATGGCTGGGCTTTACGACTACTTTGATCGTCGCTTGCAGGAAGCTAACATGGAAAAAAACCAAGAGCCCATCGACGAGATTTATGATCGTGTGATTATTATCCGCGATGCTTGGGACGAAATGGTACAGAGGGAGATCAAGGACTCTGCAGCCGCGAAGCAATTAGAACCTTCTGGTGAGGTTGGCACGCTGGATCTTTCCGGTTAATCGGTCAAGGCAATGNCACAAAAGAAGCAACTATTAAAACTTCTCGGATTGCTAAAGAAGCTTTCAGAGGATGAACATCAGGCAATTGCTGTNGCNGATTTTGTCCGCCTAGAAGGAGTTCAGGATGAAAAAAANCGGGTGCACAAACAAATTAAACAAATTGAGCCGATTCCCTTGGATCAGATGTCTTGCCACGCTGACGACCCAGCAGTTCGACAGGTAGTTGCTGAGATTCTTTCAATTAACCGAGAGAGCAGTCATAATCTTAGCCAGCGAATGAATGAAATGAAGGAGGAGGCTGAAAACCAAGTACAGACCGGGGTAACGCTTCGCCGTGTGCAGGGTGCCTATGGCAGGCAGTCTGAGCCTGCGCGTTGGATTGCTTATACCTGATTCAAGGGGCCTGATGCCTAAAAACGCATTGACCCGGCATCGTGCTTGGCCTAGTTTCCCGAGCCCGGTTTTCCGGGTTTCCCGCGCTTGATCCTTTATGGTTTTGTCCTTGGTCAGGCGTTAGTTCAAATAACCCCGCAACCATGCGACACACTATCTCAGTACTGGTCCAGAATAAGTTCGGCGTATTGACACGAATCGCCGGACTGTTCAGTGGTCGGGGGTTTAATATTGACTCTCTTAATGTGGCTCCAACGCATGATCTGAGCATGTCTCGGATGACCATCATCACAAGAGGAGATGATGAGACACTGGATCAGATCGTCAAACAGTTGAACAAGCTCGTAGACTCGGTCGAAGTTCAGGATTTCCGTGATGGCGAGTATGTTGATCGCGAACTCCTGCTGGTCAAGGTGGGTGTGAATTCTCAATCGCGTGCTGAAGTTATGCAGGTGACTGATATCTTTCGGGCCAAGATCGTCGATGTGCAACCGGAGAGCCTAACCATTGAGATAACTGGCAACGAGAGCAAGGTGGAAAAATTCCTCGGACTCATGGAAAATTTTGGCGTGCAGGAATTGACCCGTACAGGCAAGGTAGCGCTGGCTCGTAAATAATTTATAACAAACATATGGCAGCAAAAGTATATCACGATAAGGATGCAGATCTGAATGTCCTCAAGGGCAAAACTATGGCCGTACTCGGCTTCGGATCTCAGGGGCATGCACATGCGCTCAATCTTAAGGACAGCGGTGTAAATGTTATCATCGGCCTTTACAAGGGTAGCAAGTCGGCCAAGGTCGCACGTAGCAAGGGGTTTAAGGTTTACACCAACGCAGAGGCTGTTAAACGGGCGGATGTTATCTTTGTGGCCGTGCCGGATACGCGCCAAGCGGATGTCTTTAAAAACGATATAGCACCGCAATTAACAAAGGGCAAAACACTACTTTTTTCGCACGGTTTTTCTGTTCACTTCAAGACGGTTGTTCCTCCGAAGGACACAAACGTTATTCTTGTTGCGCCCAAGGGGCCTGGACATATTGTCCGTCGCCAATTTGTTGAAGGAAAAGGTGTGCCAAGCCTTATAGCCATCTACCAGAATGCAGATCGGCAGGCCAAGAAGATCGCTCTTGCTTGGGCCAAGGGCATTGGTGGTACTCGNGCTGGCGTCATCCAGACTACTTTCAAGGAGGAGACTGAGACCGATCTATTTGGCGAGCAAACCGTATTGTGCGGAGGTACCAGTGCTTTGATTCAGGCTGGTTACGAGGTGCTAGTCGAGGCTGGTTATCAGCCTGAGATGGCTTATTTCGAGTGTTTGCACGAGTTGAAACTGATTGTTGACCTGATTAATGAGGCAGGCATCAGTGGTATGCGTTTTTCGATCTCCGAGACGGCCAAATGGGGTGACGTCAAGGTGGGGCCAAAGATTATTGATGCCAGCGTAAAGAAGCGCATGAAGGAAGCGCTTTCAAATATCCAAAATGGCAAATTTGCTAGAGCATGGGTTCGCGAGTACAAAGGTGGCTACAAACAGTACAACAAACTGCTCAAGGCTGGTGAAAAGCATAATATAGAGAAGGTAGGAATGCGCTTGCGCTCTATGATGCCTTGGATGCAGAAACGTACCGTCAAGGGGGCTCAGGCAGCTTATTAGGCAAGCGGTTCGGTCGCAACCATTAGGGCTGCATGGTGTTTGATTTAAATGTGACGCCAAAAATGGCATGCAGGACGCGTAGGATGATCACGGTATGTGGGTTGTTCGGGATCGTTCTTGTAGGAGTGAATGGTGCTCTGAGTTCGAAGGCTACGGCAAATCCTTACGAGGCTATTATCAAACGAAATGCCTTTGATTTGACCGATGCTCCTCCGCCCGCAAAGGCGCCACCGCCTGAACCGCCAAAAAACCTTGACGTTAAGTTTACCGGAATTTACCGCTTGAAAGGGATTGAAAAGGCTTGCTTGGCTTTAATCGATTCCACTGCCAAGCCGCCTGAGACCAAGTATCTTCAACTTCCTGTGGGAGATAAAGACGGGTCCATAGAGATCACGGCCATCGATGCAAATGCGGGCACTGTCAGTTTGATCAAGGACGGGAGTCCTCTGGACTTGAGCCTAAAAAACGCTGAACATACCTACAAGACGTCCGTTGCAAAGGCGCCATCGAAATCATCTAAATCCAGGCCTGCATCATCGAAACCCTCTTCGCGATCCTCGAGTAGTTCCCGACCGACTAGTGGACGCAGTTCAGGGTCGAGTAGTTCCCGTTCTGGGGTTGGCACATCTCGACGAACTACTAGTAGTTCCGGAGGAGTTGGGGCGGCTGGAGTATCGCGAACTTCGCGGGCTGTTCCAAGCCGTNTNCGCTCTTACCCTGCACCATCAGTNATGAAAGGGGGCGACCCAACGGTACAGGCGCTCGAGATGATCCATCAAAAAGANATGGCCGAGAGCAAGGGCGTACCGATGCCACCGCTACCATTCCAGGGNGATTTGCAGGATGCGCCACCGCCTAATGATGCAAGGCNGATGCCTCCNGTTCCTGGCATGCCTCCAGGCGCTCCGCCTTTAGTACCACCAGTACCTCCCGGCGGGTGACAATTTCGCGTCAGCTTCTCTCTAGTAAACTTGTGGAGTCTGTGTCCAGATAAAGAGTCGCATGGCTTTGTGTGCGGAGAAATGAAGCAGGGCAGTTTGTGCTTACAGGGCCTTCGAGTAATGCCTGGACTGCCTTGGCCTTGCGTGTCTCGGGTGCGACGCAGACTACTTTTTTTGCAGAACATAATGCCGGTACTGTCAATGTCAGTGCATATTTAGGGACTGCACCCAAGTCAGGGAAGTGTCCTTCATTGACCTGTTGCATNCGGCAGGCNACATCNAGTTCGACGATCTTGACNAGTCGTTCATCTTCGAAATTGGCAACCGGAGGATCGTTAAATGCAATGTGGCCGTTCTCTCCAACCCCCATGCAGCAGAGATCGATTGGTTGTGCCTTGAGAAGCGCTTCATACCGTTCACATTCGGCGATCGGTTCTGGGGCATCGCCACCGAGGTAGTGAAAAACCTTCGGATTTACTTTGTTCTCAACACGCTCGCGCATGTATCGCCGAAAACAGGCTGAATGGTTTTCATCTATACCTAGGTATTCGTCCATGTGAAAAAGTGTCATCCTGCTCCAGTCGATGCCGCCAAGATCCACTAGTTTTTTAAGAAACTGAATCTGTGAATTGCCAGTGGCGAGGATCGCCGCGACTTGTCCTTTTTTGGCTATGGTTTCCACCAGATAGTTATGTACCGACTTTGCGACATCCGTTGCCATTTCTGATTCAGAGGCGTAAATCCTCACTGGCAGTGAGTCGGCATTGAAAGTTTTGATGGGATTTATGGGGTCACTCATTTCATTGTCTCCNCAGNCATTTTGACTTGGCCAAGTGTGAAATTCAAGAAATCATAATAAGACGTGGGGTCAAGTTGACGCCAGGGGGCACCGATTGTAAGATCCCACCCATGCCGANAACGTTCGAGGCGACAACAACCGAACCTTTGATGACCGTGACAGAAGATGCTGCTCGCCAGGTGGGNGTGGTCCGATCTAATGAACCCGAAAATGCCAGCAAAACATTGAGAGTTTTTGTCGAGAAAGGAGGCTGCAGTGGGCTGCAGTATGGCATGGTGTTTGATGAAAAACGCGACNGTGATCATGAGTTGGAGTNTTTNGGNGAAACCGTACTCGTGGATGATTTCAGTGCNGGCTATCTGCGCGGCGCGGTAGTGGACTATCATGACAGTCTCAATGACGCCGGTTTTAAGATTCGAAANCCGAACGCCACACAGTCCTGCGGTTGTGGCAATTCGTTNGANGTTTGAACGCTTATTTGACTTAGCCAAGTGCGGTGTTCAGCTACACTCAATTAGGTGTGAACGTAGCAACCCATATACTTCGGTTGAATCGATAGGGTTCTCTGAAGATATTAAATTCGATTTGGAAATCAGAATTGGCCAATCAGCATGCTTGCTCGGCCTGCAACCGTGTGATCCCTTGACGAGGCTCGCGTCCAGCGGAATGACATCCATTAACATGCGGTAGCCGAGTTTCTTCTGAAGTAATTTGAGCATCANACGAGGTGTCGATCCGCGAGATGGATCTTTGAACAGTTCCACGGGGTCGTAGCCGGGTTTACGATGGATATCGACGCAGCGGGCAAAATCGGGTGCCACTGCGTTATCAAGCCAGTAATAGTAAGAGAACCAAGCGTTTTCGACTGAGATGGCAATGAAATCACCGGCTCGATCGTGCTCGATTCCGTTGGCNTGCTTCTCCGCTTGGCCCCAAATGGCTGCTATGCCGTCAGTTTGTTCAAGCAGGCTGTGAACCTCTTTTTCNATCAACTTATCGTTGATGTAAATGTGGGCGACTTGATGGTCTGCAACGGCAAACGCGCGGCTGTTGCCACAGTCGAGTCGCTCTAGGCCAAGTTCCTCCTTGATGGCAAGCCAACCCCGTTCGCGGAACAGACGGTTAATATGAATTGGTTGGTTCACTGGGGTTATGCCATACTCGGATAGTAACACCACCTGGACGTCTTGTTTTTCAAAAAAATTAATTAAATCACCCACGATGCGATCGATACGTCGCAGGTCATCGGNAGTTTCCGGATGGTCTGGGCCTAGGCGTTGGAGGTTGTAGTCTAGGTGTGGTAAGTAAACGAGGTTCAGTGTGGGTTGCCGGTGTTGTTCCACCCATTTTGCTGCGTTTGCGATCCATTCACTAACAGCCTCCGGCTTCCCTGCGGGCGACTGCTGCCCGGCCATTGGCCCCCAGAATGCAGGGAATGGGAATTCTCCCAATTCGGCCTTAAGTGCGGGGCGGAGTTCGTATGGCCAAGTGTAGATATCAAAGTGCTTGCTGCCGTCGGCAGGATATNTTGGGCGAGGTGTGACTGACCAATCGACATTGGCATACATGTTGAACCACCAGAACATTGTTGCGCAGGTGAAAACATCTTTGTTCAGATGCGGATCATCCCAAAGCTTGGGTGACTGAACGGTTTGGTTGGGTTGCTTCCAAAAGTTGACTTCGGCCAACTCATANTTATACCAGCCATTACCTACAATCCCGTGATCACAGGGCCTTTTGCCGGTCAGGTAATTGGACTGTGCTGTGCAGGTTACAGCTGGGAAGGCCGGATCGATGGTCGTTGTTTGGCCAAGCGATTGAAAACGACTGATTGCTGGGGTATCCGGGCCTATATGGCGCTGGGTCAAGCCTACTACATTAAGGACGGCGGTGCGTTTCACGGTGAAGGCAGTTTAGGCCCGAGCNGGGATGACCGATTGCTCGCGGTTGGCCTNGCGGTTACGAAGTTCGTAGATCGCATCTACAACGATTGGTATGTTCATCTCGTGNACTTCAAANCCTTGGCCTAGTTCACGTAACAGTGTGATAGTTAAGTCTCCGCCAAGATGCTCCCTGAACTCATCGAGGCCTTTGATCACTTGGAGTGCGCCTGACTCGTTCTCGTGCAGTAGTTCGTTGGCGAATAATTCGAAACCTAACTGTTCAAGCAGGGAGAGAATTCTTTCAGTGGCGGCGGCTGGTAGATACCCCATTCGACGGGAATATATTACATCCAGCGCAATTCCGATGGCGACCGCTTCGCCGTGGCGAATTCGATATTCCGATAATTGTTCCATCTTGTGGGCTGCCCAATGTCCGAAATCAAGTGGGCGGGCTGAACCGAATTCAAACGGGTCGCCTGAAGTAGTGATATGTTCGATATGCAATTCGGCGCAGCGGTGGATAAGGCGCTGCATCGGCTTTGGGGAAAACGCGGCCAGATTTTTAGCTTCGGTTTCAATCCACTCAAAAAAAGCAATGTCTCGGATGAGTGCGACTTTCACCGCCTCGACATAGCCATTTCGTTTGTCCCGTTTGTTGAGCGAGGCGATTAGATCAAAGTCATTGATCACTGCGAAGGGCGGCGCGAAGGCCCCTATGAAATTCTTTTTACCAAAGCCATTGATTCCGTTTTTAACACCAACACCTGAGTCGGCTTGGCTTAGGGTTGTGGATGGAATGCGTATATGGCGCACGCCACGGTGAGCCGTGGCCGATGCTAAACCGGCCATGTCTAGAAGAGCGCCACCGCCAATCGCGATCACATAGCTGTGGCGGTCGATGTGGTGCATTTCAATCTTGGATTGAATTTCCGAAACATGAAAGTAAGAGTTTTTTGTCCGTTCTCCTCCCTCAAATAGCATTGGGCTGCAAACTAGGTTCAAGGTGTTCTCATGTTGACTGAAGTATTTCTGGAGTTGATAGATAAGACCGGGTTGTGCGCGATACAATGCTTCATCCATCACCACCAGTGTTCTATGCCGGCGTCCCTGGTCAGATCCGACAAGCGTGTCCAGTAGTGTTTTGTTCTCTGGAGAAAACACTTGTTGCGTGAACCGGATCAGATGCCGATAGCGTACTTCAAATTGTCGTTCGATTACACTCAATGCGTGCAGAGAAATTGCCTTGAATGGTTTTTAAATACCAGTTTTTAAACTTTTACCGGAAAAACCTACAACGATTATTTCAAATAATTGGAAGAGCAAGGTGCGCGTTGAAGCGGAACATGTTCTCATATCCGTAGTTGTAATGGATGCGATCCGATAAGGCCGCAAATCGATACGCTAGATATAATTCTGCTTGCTTGTAAATGGGTTCCCCATCTCTTAGGAAAATGGTATAAACGCCCTGCAATGAAGCGTGCTATCACAATTATCGTTCTGCTGGCGTCTTCCCTACAGTTAAGCCAAGCGAACGACAACAATGAACGCTACCGCAAACAATGCAATGAGATCATTGGCGCAAAGGGGCAGCAGAATTCTGATGGAAGGCTTCGTCAATTGTTTGACGCGAATTGGAAATACAGGATGGTTGCTTCGCCTGAATCAGCTACTTGGCGTGGTTACCCAGGACAGAATCATCGCTGGAGTGATTTTTCGCTGAATGCAATCGCTGATGCCAAGGAACTTGATCGGCGAACCCTAGAGGCGATCCTGTCCTTCAATCGAGANGAATTGGCCGAATTTAACCGGTTGAATTACGATCTTTTTCGTCGCAATGCCGAAATGGCGGTGGAACGCCATCGCTTTCCCGCAGAATTGCTTGCTCTCAATCAAATGGACGGTCTGCCTCGAGACGTGCCGTCGATGATCGCCATGATGCCAGCTGCCAAGATTGTAGATTACGAGGATGTGCTTGCCCGTCTGAGCGGTGTCTCAGTTCTGGTAGATCAAACCATCGAACTGCTTTTGGAAGGGGTTAAGCGCGGGATCGTTCCGCCGAAGGTGCCGCTACGAACTGTGGCGGCTCAGGTTGCAGGGCAGGTGCACACTGATCCGATGGCATCACCGATGCTGGCTAAATTTAAAACATTTCCTTCTACCATACCTGCTGCGGCTCAGACGCGTTTGGCTGAGTCGGCCAAGGCGATCTATAACGATTCGGTTCGGCCAGCGTTGAATCGACTGCACAAGTTTCTGCGTGACGAGTATGTGCCGAGCTGTCGTGAGAGTGTGGGGCGCAGTGCGTTGCCAAATGGAAGAGCGTGGTACGATTATCAAATTAAACATTACACTACCACGACTCTTGGTGCGGACGAGATTCACAACATCGGACTTCGTGAGGTAAAACGCATTCGCGACGAGATGGAGGCGATCAAAAAAAAGGTTGGTTTTGAAGAGGACCTGCATGCNTTCTTTAATTTTCTGCGCACCGATCCGCAGTTTTACTACAAGAGCGCAACTGAATTGTTGGCAGGATATCGTGACATTTGTAAGCGGGCTGATCCCGAGTTGACAAAACTGTTTCGAAAACTGCCCCGTCAGCCGTACGGGATTGTTCCTGTGCCGACTTACATAGAGAAGTCGGTTACTACAGCCTATTATCAACCGGGATCCAATGATGCCGGGCGCGCTGGTTTTTTCTTTGCTAACACATATGATCTAAAGTCACGGCCAAAATGGGAAATGGAAGCATTAGCATTGCATGAGGCCGTGCCAGGGCATCATTTGCAGCTTGCTATTGCCGACGAAATTGAAGGTTTGCCGGAATTTAGAAAATACGGGCGTTACACTGGCTACGTTGAGGGCTGGGGNCTCTATTCTGAAAGTCTGGGTGTAGAGATGGGTTTTTACACTGATCCTTACTCAAAATTCGGTCAGTTGACTTACGAAATGTGGCGTGCAATCCGGCTTGTCGTGGACACAGGCATTCACTCCAAGGGATGGTCACGTCAACAGGCAATCGATTACTTCATGGTCAACGCTGGCAAGACCGAACATGATATTAGTGTCGAGGTCGATCGTTACATCGTTTGGCCGGGGCAAGCGCTGGCCTATAAATTAGGTGAGCTAAAGCTTAAAGAACTTCGTGCCACTGCCGCTGCAAAACTGGGCGTCAACTTTGACATTCGCGCTTTTCACGATGAAATCCTGTGGAACGGTGCGATGCCATTAGGAATTCTAGAGAAACGTATTGAGGATTGGATCTCCAAACAGGGCAAGTGACCTTGTTTATGCACGCAAAAATTAAGCTCCATTACGGAGCACTGCGTCCACTGGACTTGAACTTTTCCAGTTTCTCCTTAAGAGCCTTCACAATCTCTGGATGTTCGTTGTAGAGGTTGGTCGTTTCGCCGGGGTCATTGGCTAGATTGTAAAGTTGTCCNGGCGCGTCTGGTGAGCGTTCCTTTAGGGCGAACTGTTTCATGCCCCATTCGCCTTCGCGTGAGTAGTTGTTGCCCCCAGAGCCTTTGTGGTCGAGGTATTTCCAGTGACCATGCCGAATGGCAAGAGCCAAACTGATGGTTTGGTGGAGAGTGTATTGNCGTACCGGCTGTTCGTTAGCTTCGCCAAGAAGTATCGGCATAATNTTGTAGCTATCCTCGGCGGTCTTTGGTGGGACTTTGGTGCCAGTCAGATTGGCACAGGTGGCCATAAGGTCAGTAAGGCAGATTGTCTGCTTGGTGATGCTCTGGGCCTTGATGCGCTTTGGCCATCGGGCAATAAATGGCACTCTGTGCCCGCCTTCCCACTGGTCACGCTTGACACCGCGCCAAGGCCGGGCGCCATCATGTTTGTAGGTTTTACGCATGTCGATGACGGTTGGTACTTCCGGTCCATTGTCGCTGGTGAAGATTACTAGTGTATTCTCACTGTAGCCAAGCTGATCGAGTTTTCTCACTAAACGGCCCAGTATATAGTCTAGTTCAAAGATAAAGTCGCCGTGGGGGCCGGCTTGGGTTTTACCCTTAAATGCTCGTCCGGCGAAGGAGGGCAAATGTACTGCCTGAGTGNAATGNAAGAGAAAAAACGGTTTCTCAGGCGACTGTTTTTTGTGTTGCTCCAGAAACTCAATGCTTTTCTGCAGAAAGACCATGTCTACTTCCTCAAGGTCAAAGCCGGGAGCAATCATACCGGGTCGGTTATCGCGGGAATAAGGGTGCTTGGGCAACGTTTTGCGATCGACGATCCGAGTGGGAGGCATGGGAATCTTGTCGCCATCTATGTATGCATATAGCCAGTCGGTGGTTGGACAACATGCGGTGCCAAAAAAATGATCAAACCCGCGGTCAATGGGGCCGCCACTAATGGGTTGTGAATAGTCGATTTGTCGCACCGCCTCTAGCCCGTTCTTATTGATTGCTTTACCGCCCTTGTCATAAAAAGTTAGCCCAACATGCCATTTGCCAACCATGGCTGTTGTGTAGCCCTGATTTCGCAGCAACCCTGGAAGTGTTAGGCGATCGGGTTTTATAAGGCACGGTCCACCCGCGCCGGTAAAGACTCCTTTCATTCCAGTGCGAAAGGCCATTCGTCCGGTAAGAAGGCTGTATCGCGTCGGAGTGCAGACCGTGGACGGGCTGTGTGCGTCAGTAAAGCGCATGCCCTCCTTAGCTAAGCGATCTATATTGGGGGTTGGGATCTTGGATTTCGAGTTGTAACAGCCAACATCTCCGTAGCCAAGGTCGTCAGCAAGAATGATTAAGATGTTTGGCTTGGCTTGGTGGTGATCGGCCATAGTCGCGCTTGACCAAACGGATAACAGGCTTAGGCCAATCACCGTATTACTGAGGTATATCCTGAGCTCCTTCATAATATGNNAGCTTCTANCAAAAGGAATCTTATAGGGCTCTAATTATTTGTTGAAGCTGAAAAATGGGAGAACGCTTGACGCGAGAGTTTGGCTTGGCAGTTTTTCTTTTCGCGCAACAAAGTCCGACTTGAGACATATGAGACGCTTTGTATTAGTTATATGGCTTCTTTTAGGGTGGGTGAATCTTTTTTATGCAGCCAAGCTGCGCTTTGAGGTTCAAAACGAAGATGCTCTGCTTTTGCCGTGTCGAATTCACCTTTTTGATCAAAACGAAAAACCGCAAAAAATCGAAGGCCTGCCATATTGGCATGATCATTTTGTCTGTCCTGGGTCGGCCCAGTTGGAGCTGCCGNCTGGCCGCTATCGTTACGAGATTGAGCGCGGCCCGGAGCACGAACGGCTTAATGGGGAAGTGACGATTAATGATGAATCTCCAACCATGGTTCGACGCCAATTAAATCGAATTGCGAACCTACGTGATCAAGGCTGGTATTCAGGGGATCTGCACATACACCGGCCGCTGTCACAGGTCGCACTTTTGGGGGAGGCGGAAGACTTGGACTTTGCACCTGTTATTACTTGGTGGAACAAGAGTAACCAATGGGAGGCTAATTCACATCCTCAGGCAGGGGAGGACGAGCGAGAGGGAGGCGCGCTACTGTTTCATCGGTTGACAAGCCATATTGACATCACGCAATCCAGTCGAGAGGTGCCGTCACCCATGGTGTACGTTGAGCAGNTCCGCCGGGAACATCCGAGCGTATGGATCGACATTGAGAAGCCTTTTTGGTGGGACGTGCCAGTTTGGTTGGCCAGCGGTCAAATGCAGTCGATTGGTATTGCGAATAATCACATGTGGCGGAGCCGCATGCTGCCGACNGAGGCTTGGGGCAGGGCACGTGATGAGAAACGACTGCCGCCACCGCTGGGTAATGGATTCTGGACACAGGAGATCTATTACCACATTTTGAACACTGGCATTCGNTTGCCTCNTTCGGCTGGTAGTGCGTCGGGAGTTTTGGGCAATCCGCTGGGNTACAACCGTGTGTACGTNCATTTAGACGGCAAGTTCAGCGAGGACGCTTGGTGGAACGGCTTGGAAAAGGGGAATTGCTTTGTGACCAACGGTCCGCTTTTAANGGTACGTGCAAACGGCAGATTGCCTGGTGCTGTATTTAAAACAGAGACAGGTAAAATGCTTAAACTTAAACTGGAGGTTAAACTGACCACACTTGATCCTTTAAGCAATTTGGAATTGATACAGAACGGNTATGTGACGCACACCATTCCGTGTTTAGGGACGCGCGATCAGCGATATTCCCTAGAGCTTACAGTTGGAGAAAGCGGTTGGTTTTTGATTCGAGGTATAGCAGGGAATCAAAAAACCTTTCGATTCGCATCAACGGCACCATTTTACTTTGAAATTGGCTCGGTATCGAAACGAATTAGTAAATCCTCATCAAGTTTCTTCCTCGACTGGGTAAATGAGCGGATTGATAGGGTAAGGACTAACATCTCTGACAAGGCNNAGGAGGCAGAGGTGTTGCGGTATCACAGGGAGGCACGTGAATTCTGGAAAAATAAAATCCAGCANGCCAATGTTGNATAATATNCGTTCGANAGACGAGATAGTGTGTCGCTTTTCTTTAAATCTTAAAATTGTGTTTTGGCGAATTTAATGCCAGAAGGTGGTGCGTGAAACGTGTTGGGTTTATCGGACTAGGAGACATGGGCTTGCCGATGTCACGTAATTTAATCAATGCAGGCTTTGAGGTTTGCGGATTTGATTTGCGGCCAGATCGGCTTGATCTGCTTGAAAAGCATGGAGGATTNCGTGCAGCTACTTTAGAAGAAATTGCCAAAACATCGGATGTTGTTTTTGTGATGGTCATGACTGGCAAGCAAGTGACGGACATAATACTTGGAGACGATGGCCTTTTAAAATCAATGAGTGAGGGTTCTGTAATCATTCTAACNTCAACCATCGCCCCATCAGATGTCCGTGACTTAGTCGTCCCAGTTCTCAATNAAAAAATCCAAATAATCGATACGCCTGTAAGTGGCGGGAAATCTGGAGCTGAGAATGGCACGCTGACAATGATGGCTGCTTCAACTAAAGACACATTTGATCGGTATCAAGATGTGCTTAAAAGTGTCGGTGAGAAAATTTTTCATGTTGGAGAGGAAATTGGAATGGGTCAGACAGTAAAGGCGGCTTTGCAGGCGCTCATCGGCTCAACCTTTACCGCAATTTTTGAGTCGCTTGTTCTGGGTGCGAAAGCAGGCGTGCGAGGTGAGGTGCTNCATGAGGTCTTTGGTGCTAGTGGTGTAGGGAGTCCTCTTTTGAAAAACTGTTCCAAACTGATTATGGATCGTGCATTTAAGGACACGGGTAGCCAGATAGCTACCATGTACAAGGATTTGGGGATTAGTATGGATTTGGCTAAGCAGAATGGTGTTGCCATGTTCACCACGGCTGCTGCATATGAATTGTTTCAATCGGGTATTTCTCTTTTCCCTGATGAGGATAATTGGTCAATTGTCCGTTTATTGGAACAGATAGCCGATACAGAGGTTAAATGGTAACTGAATAATCATATAAAAAATGCCAAAGCTTGGGGTNATAACTGATGGAATCAGCAGAGAGTTCGAACATGCTCTGACTGTAATGAATGAGACAGGTCTTGAATATGCAGAACTTCAATATTTGTGGGATAAGGAGGTGGGTGAATTAGACGATGATGAAATGGAAAAGACTGCATCCCTCATTCAAGCACATAATATAAAGGTATCTTGCATTTCGCGACATAACTTTGCTGGAATGCTAGTTGGTGACACTGAGATTGGGGATGCTAACTATAAACAACACATGGAAGGATTGAGTCGATGCATTGATATGGCTCATGAGGTGAAAGCAAGCCTGGTTAGAATTATGAGTTTTAGGCGTGAAATGATTCTGTTTGGGTCGAATGGCGCAGATCATTGGGTAACCAGTTCTGGGGCATGGAAAAAGCTATTATGTTTGCTGGAAAGCCCTGTTCAACTAGCAGAGGAGAAGGATGTTCAATTGGTATTGGAAACAGGCAACAATGCAATGGTGCCTTCAGCTTGGCTTGGTAGAAAGTTAATTGATGAAATTGGGAGTGATCACCTCAGAATATTATGGGATCCTGCGAACAGTCTTTATGCTAACGAGCCCACTTATCCTGATGGTTGGGATTCTCTAAAGGGTGGATATATAGGTCATCTTCATATTAAGGATGCAATAGTTAACATGCCGAGGGCGCATGTAGAATTCTGTGAACTGGGGAAGGGTGATATGGCTCCGTTCCTTTTGCCGTTAGCAAATGACATGAAGGCACATGGTTATGATGGGTTTATCTCACTTGAGAGTGTTTATCGGCCCGCGGAGGGGTCATTTGAGGATGGTTATCGCGCCTCATTATCCAAGTTCAACGAGTTGTTCGACTGGTGAGGTGTATATGTAATTTAAGGCGAGCGAAGCTGCTACCTTCGTTCCATNAAGTTGTTCTGCTTTTATCCTTTGCGTTAATTGCCGTTTCCTGCTCCAAGAAAGACTCANCAGAATTCGTTTTCCGTTATTCAAATGAACAGCCGANGGATGCCCTTCGCAGCGAGTCCATGATATTTTTTAAGGAAGAACTGGAAAATCGTTCCAACGGCCGAATCAAGGTGGAGTTATATTTTGGGGGAGTGATTGGCAATGAACGTGAGTTAATGGATTTTGTGCAAACAGGTGTTTTACAAGGAACCAGAGGTGGTTTTTTTGCTGATGCCAATCCGAAGTTCATGCTCTACACTTTACCCTTCCTTGTTGATGATTGGGATCAGGCGCAACGACTAGTGCAAAGTGAATTCACGAGAGAAATTAACCAAGGTGCTAGGGAAAGAGGGTTTCATGTGCCAGCCACCGGGATATCTCAGGGATTTCGGGCTCACACAAACAACAAGAAACCGATTCGGCACCCGGATGATCTGAAGGGACTCAAGATGCGGGTTCCAAGTCAGGAGGTTTACGTTCAAACATCAAAGGCTTTTGGTGCAAATCCACAGGAATTGCCATATAGTGAAGTTTATCAAGCTTTGCAAACCGGTGTGGTTGATGGACAGGATAATGCGCTTTCTAATATTTGGGATTATAAGATTCATGAAGTGTCCAAGTATTTGACCATTACCAACTATGCCACAGGGCCGGATCCCTTGATGGTCAACCTTGGTTGGTATGAGTCCCTGCCTCATGATTTACAGCTTGTTTTTGACAAAGTGAGCCGAGAAGCGATGGCGTTTAGTGACCGGAAAAACCGTGAAAAAGAGATGGACTATATTGGAAAGATTTCAAAAAAAATCAAAGTGAACTATGTGACAGGTAGTGAACTAAGCGCTTTCNGANTTGCTTTAAGGCCGGTTTATCAATACTTCGAGGATAAAGGAGTTTTAACATTGGGCGAAATACAGGAAGCACGAAAAGTGGCTGCAGGTAATTCTGCTAATCCATGAAGCTATTTTACAACAGGTTAGTTTGTTTCCTCGAAGCTCTGGTCTGTCTCTGCTTTTTTTCCTTTTTTGTCATGGTGCTTTTGCTGGTTGTGTTAAGGTATCTGTTTAACTCCTCTATAACTGGCGGCAATGAAATCATTACCATCCTCTTCGTTTATACAACTGCAATTGGTGCAGCATTAGCCGTGGGACGGCGCGACCATATTGCCATCAATATCTTGAAAGAAAGAATGTCGATGCGCATGGCTAGACACTTGACCATGCTGCAACTGGCACTTGTTGGANCAATTAACTTTGCCCTTGTTTGGTTTAGTTTTCCTTGGATTTCTAAAACGGGGGATAATCTCATGCCAACAATAGGTATAGCGCGATCGGTTGTGCAATTGAGCATACCGATAGGTTGCGGGCTTGCAGTCTTGTTCTGCATTGCAACCGCAATCGTTGTTTTTGAGGAAGTAAAAACAGGCGGTTCTGAACATTCAAAGAATCAGGACCATTCGTCATGACAATCCTGTTTTTAAGCCTNTTGCTGTTCCTCATCCTAGGTGTCCCAATTGCCTATTCGCTTGGGTTGTCTGCCTTGTTCTACTTTGTTGTTCATGAGCCCAGTCTAATGGTGGTCATGCCTCAGAGGTTAATGTCGGGTATGGATTCCTATGCGCTGATAGCTCTGCCGCTATTTATTTTGATGGGGCAACTAATGAATGCCAGTGGAATTACTGGACGATTAATTGACTACTGCATGCTTCTGGTTGGGCGTTTTCGGGGTGGCCTTGGATTGGTCAATGTGTCGTCAAGTATGTTGTTTGGCGGAATTTCCGGATCATCGACATCAGATACGGCTTCAATCGGTTCCATCCTGATTCCCGAGATGAAACGTCGAGGTTATCCGGGTAGCTTTGCGGCCGGATTAACCGTCGCCTCGTCCACCATGGGTATGATTATACCACCCAGTATTCCTATAGTTCTGTTTGCNGTGACGGCACAGAAGTCTGTGGGCATNCTCTTCTTGGGAGGGGTGATTCCAGGTCTAATGGTTGGAGTTTTTCAAATTGTTTTTACCTTGTGGATATCAGCCAGAAATAATTANCCAAAGGAAGATTCAACATTCGAGTTTCAAAGAGTTTTGGTCGAGACTTGGAGATCTGCTTACATTCTCCTATTGCCTTTATTCGTGGTTGGGGCAGTTGTGTTTGGAGTCGCGACGGCAACGGAGTCTGCGAGTCTTGGTGTGTTTTATGCGCTGATCATAGGTTTTTTTTTGACGCGTCGGTTAAATCTTTCAGAAATAATCAAGGCATTACGTCAATCGATTCTGACCAGTTCCAAAATCATGATTATCATTGCATTTTCAAAACTGTTCATCTGGATTCTGGCATATGAACGCTTACCCGATGGATTGGCAGAGATGGTGAAAGGTTTCGATCTCCCCTTTTTTTGGTTAATGTTATTCATGATTGTAATCATCCTGCTGGCGGGAACTTTTATTGATGTCAGTCCGGCAATCCTTTTGCTTACCCCGATTTTTCTCCCCATGGTAATTGAAGTAGGTGGTCCCCACTTGAGCCATTACAATATTGACGATCCGGCACCTATTTTATTCGGGGTGGTGCTTGTGGTTGGGCTTGCGGTAGGCGCCTGTACNCCGCCAGTCGGAAACTGCCTTAATGTCTGTTCGGTTATCTCTGGTCTTGGAATTGGAACGATCTTCCGCGGAGCACTTCCTTTTCTTGCTGCGAATGTATTGACGATGCTTTTAATTGTTTTATTTCCGGAACTGGTGCTGTGGCTTCCTTCTGTATTTATGGGTTGAATGTTTTATTGTCAGAAAAAACGATTGGGGTGTTGTGGTAATCCGGTAAATCTTTAAGTTTGATGATTAAATCGAAAACTTTAACCCTGTTTTTGTTGATCTCGAATTTAGCGTTTTCTCAACAGCAGACTGCTTTACCCCAAGTCGAAGTCGAGGGCCAACCGTTTGGGGCGAATGCTCATCGACTTGCACAGGCGTTAGAGTTTCTGGGTGTGCCTTTAGATCAAAACATATTGAAATCACTCAAGGTTGCCATCGACAAGCGTGATGCTGTAGCAATACAAATGATTCTTGATCCACTAGTGCTGGTCGCAGTATCGGTGAATCCCGAGTTGCGGGTGAAGGTCAGGCGTGGGCCGGCGAAGGCGGAACTTCAACAGGGCGGGTTCACGCCGTTTCTAGTGAAGGTGTTCAATAATGCTACTCTGGCTAGGCCTTTGCGTGTGGGCAGTCCGCAGGCTGGCCCTGTATATTCCGGCGCGTCGCTCGGCATTCTGAAACGGCAAGCGCAAACGGAGCTGAATGCTAATGAAAATACGAAGGGAGACAAGGGCAGGTTCCTGTCGGTGGAGGTGTTTAGCAAGCCGCCGATGCTGCCCAACCTTAGCGGCTTGGAGGCGGAATATGCGATCTTGTTAATTTACAGTCAGGAGTATGGCAAGCGTGAAGCGACGCTGCAGTTTGACATTGGCGAGGGCACGCAGGATCTGGGCTTTCGTGCGGAGGTTCCGGTGCTATTTGACGTTTTGCCTGCCCGTGCTGTGAGACTGGAGGTGCGCGATGCCGGAGGTCTGCCGACCACGGCGCGGCTGGAATTTCGCGATTCTGCCGGGCGCGTGTATCCGCCGCAGGCCAAGCGCTTGGCGCCGGATTTCTTTTTTCAACCGCAAATTTACCGTGCGGACAAAGGCATGGTGCTGCTCCCGCCGGGCCGGTTCATAATGGAATCGTCGCGTGGCCCGGAGTATCGCGTAAGCACACGTGCTGTCACCGTGCCTGCCAAGGGGCCAGCACGTATCGCTGTGCAACTAGAGCGTTGGGTTGATTCTGCACAGTTCGGTTTTTATAGCGGTGACCATCACATCCATGGCGCCGGTTGCTCACATTACGATAGCCCGACTCAGGGCGTTCGACCATCCGACATGTTCGCGCAAGTAAAGGGGGAAGGTCTAAATGTTGGATGTGTTCTCACGTGGGGGCCATGCTTTGATTTTCAGCGCGACTATTTTTCGCCCTTGGCCNATGGGGTTAGCGAGNCAATGACATTACTGAAATACGATTTGGAAATTAGCGGCTTCGGTTCGGCGGCACTCGGACATGTGTGTTTGCTCAATTTAAAAAACCAAACATACCCTGGTTCGAAAGGTACCAAGACAGAGGGCTGGCCGTCATGGACAGTGCCGGTGTTGCGTTGGTGCAAAGAGCAGGGCGGTGTTACTGGCTACCCTCACTCCGCTCTGCACGTAAACCCGAAGGCTGCCGCTAAGTGGCTGATTGGGGCACTCGACGTCGACGAAGACAACGTACTCATCGGCACTGAGGCAGCCAAGGGATTGTTGCCTGAGGTGTTTTCGAGAGTGGATGCGGACGGCAATGGCGAGTTGACGGAGGTTGAGCTAANAGACAGCTCAGATCGTGCAGCAGACACGCTGCCCAATTTAGCCCTGCCATCGCTTAACGGAGGTGGTGCGATGGAGATTTTTGTGAGCACTGCCGAGGGTGTGTGTGATTTTATTAGTGCCATGGACACTGCGCGAATTCCTGAGTGGAACACATGGTACCACTTGATGAACTGTGGCTTCCCACTAAAATTAAGCGGCGAAACGGATTTCCCTTGTATGTCTAGTCGTCGAGTGGGCGCCGGGCGCGTGTACGTGCAGTTGGGGAAACAGACGAAGCTAGATTTTGCCGAATGGTGTCGTGGTCTTGGCAGCGGCCGTTCATACGTTAGCGATGGCTACGCCCATGCTTTGGAGTTTAATGTCGGAGGTCAAACTCCTGGCAATAAGGATGTGCACTTGGATAATCCCGGTGAGGTTATGGTCACTACGAAAGTTGCTTTTGCTCCTGAAACGCCCGAGACCGTTGCTCAGGGACTGTTAAATCCGCCAGCCGGTAAACGCATGAGTGGAGACACCATCAACCTCCATGCCCCACGCCATCGTAGGTTTGTGAAAGGTGGCAAGCGAATGGTCGAGTTAATCATCAACGGCGAGGTTGCCTTCAAAAAAGTGTTGCCTGCCGATGGTGTCATTCACGATCTGCGTTTTGAAGTGTCCATCGCCCGCAGTAGTTGGGTAGCCCTGCGGCATTTTCCACAGCTCCACACTAACCCAGTGAACGTGATTGTTGCCGGCAAACCTATTCGCGCCTCTCGCGCTAGTGCCCAGTGGTGCGCTGAGTCCGTAAAGATTCTCTGGCATAATCGTCACCGTTTCATCAAGCCCGCCGAGCGCCTTGCCGCCAAGGCCGCCTACGATCGGTCCATTAAGCTTTATGAGCGAATAGCAGATGAATGTGTCGCCGAGCCNCTGTGATTACTTCTAGAATATTATTGCAGGTAAGATTGTTTGCTGGTTCATAAAAACCAAGAGAGTTATTGGGGGAAACACTATGCTGTAGCTTGCTTTAATGCCTTAATCCAGTCGTGCAATAATTCGTTTCGAGTTGAGGGTTTCATCTTGGGCTTGAAGCGTTTGTTGATTTTCCATTGTTTGGATATTTCGGTTTTGCTCTTCCATGTGCCGATACTCAAGCCAGCAAGGTATGCAGCTCCAAGGGCTGTCGTTTCGGTGTTGCTGGGTCGGATCACGGGTGCGTTTAGCAGGTCACTCTGGAACTGCATTAATAAATTGTTTGCGCTGGCTCCACCGTCGACTCGAAGCTCGCGAAGCTTTGTTCCGGCGTCGCGCTCCATCGCAGCAATGACGTCATTGACTTGANACGCAATTCCCTCGAGTGCTGCTCGGGCAATATGCGCCTTGTTGGATCCACGAGTTAGTCCGGTAATCGTGCCGCGCGTATGTTGATTCCAGTGGGGTGCGCCCAAGCCTGTAAAGGCCGGCACAAGGTAGACGCCGCCGTTGTCCGGAACCTGACTGGCGAGTCGTTCAATATCGGTTGACGATTTGATAATGCCGAGTTCGTCGCGCAGCCATTGTGTGACGGCACCTGCGATGAACACACTGCCTTCGAGCGCGAATTCTGTTTTGTTACCAATTCTCCATGCAACGGTTGTTAGAAGCTTGTTTCGGGAAGGCATTGGTTTGTTGCCGGTATGCATGAGCATAAAGCAGCCGGTACCATAGGTGTTTTTGAGCATGCCAGGCCGGTGGCAGCATTGGCCGAACAGCGCGGCATGTTGGTCTCCTGCAATACCGCCAATGGGGATTGCTTGGCTCAGCGCGAGCGTTTCAGCGCTAACGCAGCTGGACGGCACAATATCTGGTAGAATAGATCTTGGAATGTCGAACAGTGTTAGCAATTCCTCGTCCCAGTCACCAGTACGGAGGTTGAACAGCATTGTTCGTGAGGCATTTGTCGTGTCGGTGATGTGCTTTTGACCGCCGGTGAGGTTCCAAATTAGCCAAGAGTCGACCGTGCCAAAGGCTAGCTTGCCTTTTTTTGCCATATTTCGTGCACCTTTAGTGTGCTTGAGTAGCCACTGTATTTTTGTGGCGCTAAAGTATGCGTCAAGCTCGAGACCGGTCTTTCGGCGGATCAACCGGTCAGCTTTTTCTCGTCGAANTGCATCGCAAATATCTGCCGTACGTCTGTCTTGCCAAACAATGGCGTTGGCGATCGGCTTGCCGGTGGTGCGATCCCATATCAGGGTGGTCTCACGTTGGTTTGTGATTCCAATTGCCGCGATATCTTTCGCCTGTACCTTGGCTAGTCGTAATGCTCGTTTGGCCGTGCTAAGCTGTGTTTTCCATATTGTCGCCGGGTCGTGCTCAACCCAGCCGGGTTTGGGGTAAATTTGCGGGAACTCTCGTTGCGACACAGCAACCGTTTGCCCAAGTGTATTGAACACTATCGCTCGCGAACTGGTTGTGCCTTGATCCAGTGCAAGGAGGTATGAACGGTTTCGAGTCATGGTACTTCTTCAATCCGATAATAGCGTTGCTTACGNATACGAGTCCCTTCAAGATCTATATAGATAAATCGATCTACGTCGATCTTTAAAGTCTCCAACATCTTCCATTGCTTTGCNTTCCCTAGATCCTCGCTGTAATCGATTCTGTAGGTGCGACCCTTGATGCCATCAATTGTCACGGCGGCAACCGTATCTACCGATAGTCGACTCTGATGTGGGGCATCAAGGACCGCTTGTTTGATGTTCGCATATCCCTTTGGCGAGGCGAGATCCGATTCTCGATGCCCTTGGAAAGGAAAGAAGTCGGACAATTCACCCCGCTCATTGTAAATGTAGTAGTCATCCTTGCCTCCTTTGTGAAGCCCAAAAGCGTCCATGGCTTCGGAGTCCTGAAATAGAGGGAAGCTGCAGCGTGATGTAAACTCATTCTGCTCGGATACACCAGAGGCGATGTTGATTGCAACGAAGTTGACCTCTATGCGCATGTCTGCAAACTCTTTTTGCATCTCCTCCATTTTCTCAATCTGAGTTCTGCAAAAGGAACACCATGTTGCCAGCAAGGCGACGAACGTTACTCGGCCGCGAAAATGATCCAACCCGTANGTTTCGTTGAATCTCGGGCTGTTGGGCTGGAAATCCTTTAGTTTCCAGTTAGGCCAAGAAGAACCGGGCTNGTGCGGTGACAATGTCTGTGCCTGCACCTTGAATTGAATACAGAAGACTGTTGAAAAAACCAAGGCTGCGGTAAGACATTGGCGTAACATGCCATTTTTCATTCGCGGATNATAATAGAACTTGNCCGCAAGGAAAGCAACCAGTGTGAAATTAATGTAAAAATCATGTTGCACTTAATCAAAGGATTTAAGATTTTTTGAGCAGCGTTAACTAAATTGGAACATAAAGTTATGNGAACATGAAACATCTAATGCTAATCATAATCGCAGGTATTTTGTTCATGGGTTGCGGCCAGTCTCATGATTCATCGGAAGAACCGTCTAATAAGCCCATAGTAGAAACGTCAGCACCTCGATCTTCCAATCCGATTGAAGCGAANCGGGTTGATTCCGAAATGCAAGCCCCGTTCGTTGAACAAGCAAATCCAAAAGCAGATCTTGATTTGATTGATGCCTCAATGAAAGGGAACATAGAATCNGCCAGNCAAGCCATCGCAGAGGGTGCGGATGTAAATGCTCTGGATACGAGAGGGAGANCCCCAATTCAAAATGCCCTACACAGCGGTAATATCGAAGCCGTCAAATTATTGATAGATAGTGATGCCAATTTAAATGTGAAGTCTGCCAACAGTTGGACACCTCTATATGAAGCTGTTCTTATAGGTGATTTAGAAACGGTCAAATTATTGCTTGAAAATGGTGCGCAAGTGAATGCAAAAGACCAGATGGGTGGTACTGCAATGGATCAGGTGCAGGACAAGCAAATCATTGATATCCTGCGAGTGTATGGTGGTAAGACTGGTAGAGAGTTGGAGCGAGATGGGGAATAGGGCAGTCGCACACCAAGTTAAGTTATACCCCCCTAAAGACTTTGTATGTTATAAATCTATAATCGACGTTTTATGAAAAACATATCGCTGACAGTAAGCTCAATTTTGTTTCTGATTGGTTGCGGAAAACCACAGGAGTCACCTTCCTCGGAAGCACAATCCAAAGAACAGGCATCTGAAATTAAAATAGCTCCGATTGGGGAAATGCAANCGGTTGAATCTCTTGAAGAAATACAGTCGGAAGAACCGGTCTCTGTCGCAAAAGCCGAATCCTCGGTGCGTGTTGATAAGCCATTAGAGACTATATCTAAACCCATTAAATCTGAAGGAGCAGATATCTCTTTGCATAAATCCATCANAGAAGGAGATGTCCAAGCAGCCATTGAATTTTTGGCTACGGGTGCAGATGTGAATGCAAAGGATGAGCGCGGCGAGACCGCTATTTTTTCGGCTGTCATTGGTGGGTACACGGAGCTTGTTAAAATGCTTATCAACAAAGGAGCTGATGTGAATGTTAAGAACAAGGCTGGGTTCACCTCTTTACATGAAGGGGCATACAGTGGTGACAGTGATATTGTTGCACTACTCATAGATAGTGGTGCTGATGTTAACGCTGTAAAGACAGATGGTATGACTCCTTTGGATATGGCAACTTTTGCCAAACATAGGGTAATCGCCGATCTCCTTCGAAAGCACGGGGCCAAGTCGGGTCAAGAATTAGCAGCTCAAGGGAAATGAAACAATTACTTGTAGCAGGAATTGTAGCGCTGACATCGTTGGGCTTTGCAAAGCCGGTGGAACGGCCGAACATAGTGCTGATAATGTGTGACGACATGGGTTGGAGTGACATCGGATGTTACGGTGGTGAAGTTAGCACGCCGAGCCTGGATCGCCTCGCCAAGGAGGGCATGCGGTTCACCCAGTTTTATAACAATGCAAAGTGTACCACTACGCGGGCCTCTATTCTGACTGGCCTTTACCCTCGTCGCGGCAAGGGTGGGTTGCTTCGCAAAAACATGGTTACGNTGGGTGAGGCGATGAAGTTGGCTGGCTATCACACTGCGCTTAGTGGCAAGTGGCACCTTGGAGCAGGCGAGGCGACGCATCCATACCAGCGTGGATTCGATCAGTTTTATGGGCTGCTTGATGGCTGCTGCAATTTTTTCGACCCCAAACAGCGAGACCCAAAGTACAAGGGCGGACGGATCCGTAAGTTCGGGCACAACGACCGAGATGTTTCTGACTTTCCAGATGACTATTATACCACGGATGCNTTCACCGATCACGCCATTGAATGTGTTCGNAAATTCGCAAAGTCGGATCGCCCGTTTTTTTTGCATGTCTGTTACACTGCACCGCACTACCCGTTGCATGCCAAGCCGAAGGACATTCAAAAATATGTAGGTAAATTCCGTATGGGCTGGGACAAGATGCGGCGGCAACGTCATGCGCGAATGGTCAAGATGGGATTGATCGATCCCAAATGGAAGCTCTCTGATAGCGACTCAAGGGCTTACGATTGGGCATCGGCTAACCAAGAACATGAAGATTTGAGAATGGCAGTCTATGCCGCAATGATCGATTCAATGGACCAGAACATTGGCCGACTGNTGGCTTCGCTTCATGAGAGCGGGGAGGCTGACAACACGCTGGTACTGTTTCTCTCCGACAATGGCGGCTGTGCCGAGGAGCCTGGTGGCCGTTCACCCAAAATTGTTCCTGGACCAAAAGAGTTTTATGCCNCAGTCGGACCTTCGTGGGGGTGGGCGCAGAACGCGCCATTTCGACGTTACAAAAGCTGGGCGCATGAAGGNGGCATTGCCACGCCATGCATAGCGTGGTGGCCGGNCCATGTTCCCACGGGGGTGATCACAAAAGAGGTTGGCCATATCATCGACTTTTTGCCGACGTTTCTAGAATTAGCCGGTGGTGTTTACCCCGAAAAACATAATGGACAAGAGATCATTCCTGTGGAGGGAAAGAGTCTTGTGAAGATTTTGCGTGGTGGCACCCGTGAGGGCCACAAGCAGCTCGCATGGGAATGGTCCGGTAACCGTGCGCTTCGCGAAGGTAGATGGAAGGTGGTCTGGGATAAACTCGAAAAAAAGTGGTCCCTTTTTGACTTGGAGGCTGACAGAACGGAGACAAATGATCTCGCTGAGGTGAATGCGGCGTTGGCCAAGCGGTTAGCTGGGCAATGGTCCGAGTGGGCTGCGATGACTGGGCTGCGACGCTAGAGGGGACTTCGCCAAGCGATGGGTGCTGTGCGTAATATCTGCGTTTTTTGTGGTGCTGCTGAAGGCAACCGTCCTGTTTATGCCAAGACAGCTCGAGCACTTGGTCAAGCGATCGCTGAACGAGGACTGTGTTTGGTTTATGGTGCTGGCAATGTTGGTCTAATGGGAATGCTGGCTGAGTCGGTATTGTCGTCGGGAGGGGAAGTGTCAGGCGTGATTCCAGAAAAACTNGTCGATCGAGAACTGGCGCACCAAGGNCTCACCGAGTTGCACATAGTTGAAACTATGCACGATAGGAAGGCCAAGATGCACTCGTTGAGCGACGCCTATATTGCACTACCGGGTGGCATCGGGACAATGGAGGAGTTCTTTGAGGCGGTTACATGGCGACAATTGGGTTACCACAATAAGCCTGTTGCGCTATTGAATGTCAGCGGTTTTTATGACGGTGTTGACAGCTTCTTTGCCGTAATGCAGCGGGACGGTTTCCTGCACTCAGATCATCGTAATCTGTTTTTCATCGAGACCGATGTAGTACAACTACTCGACCGCTTGGTGAGTTAATTCCGAGTTCGGTAGAATTGACGCGTCTCGCTGCCTGAAATTGTGGCCGGATTGGTGGCATCGATGTCTTTCCAAGGGCCGTTTGCGTTGGCCGAGGACTGAAGATTACCCTTGAACTCTATCGTTATCAGTCCGTCTGCTTGCAGGGTTAAGGATATTGTCGGAATAACTTCGGGATCGGGAGCAGATTCAAGGTTGGTAGGAATGCCTGAAGACTTCGGTGAACCCATAGCTAGGGCTTCTTCAGCAGTGAGTTCGCGTTCGTAGACAGCAATGCTGCTCACGTAAACTTCACCATTCTCACCATCATTGTCNTTGAACAACCATGTAGTNGGTCCCATTGACTGTCGTCCGTCAAGACCTCCGTTAGATTGGGAAGAATGGTATAAGCCATCCACGTATTTCTTATAGCTTGCAGCCGCTAGGTCGAAGGCAAGTACAATNCGGTGCCATTGTCCGGTATTGATCTTCACTTCTGGATCGTCCGGTTCGTAACCNCCNCCCCCNTGNCCCAGTCCTCCGTCGCCGCGCCTCCAAAATATGTCGCCATCACCTTTATTGTCAAAATTTGCTAGCGACGCCCAGCCAGAACCCTTTCCTGAAAAGTATAAATCAAAGGCGAGACTAAATTGATTCACCTGTTTACCGCCGCCGTTCGGTTCTATGTTATGTGTCATAAGATATCCGAAATTCTGGTTTGAACCGACATGGCCGATCTTCATAATATTTGCCGGTTTTCCGTCAATGCCATCGATACCGAAAGACTCTGTGGTGCCGAAGTCGGTTGCTCCGGCCGTAGCTCCTTTTGCCCCGTCAAGGTAATCGAGAGTTTGGCCAAGTGTAGCCGATAGATCGCCCTCATCAAAGTTCCACAAGCCTCGCACCGGGGTAGGCATCGGAATGCCCATCGCGGAGGCGCCCCCGAGCGCTTTAGCCTCTTCCTGGCTGACCTTGCCGTTGCGAANTTGAATCGCGGCAACATACACTTCGCCGTTTTCGCCATCGTTGTCGTTGAACAGCCAGGCGCTTGGCTTCATTGATTGTCGGCCGTCCAAACCGGCATTGTCTTGAGTAGAGTGGTATTGACCATCCACGTATTTTTCGTAAACCCCCTTGGCCAAATCCACAGCTAATACCACGCGATGCCATTGCCCCTGATTGACTTTGAGTTCTGGATCATCCGGCTCATAGCCGCCACCGCCTTGGCCAAGACCGCCGTCACCGCGCCTCCAAAAAACATCTCCGTCGCCTTGGCTGTCCATGTTTAACACAGCCGCCCATCCGTTACCCGAGCCGCTAAACAATACGTCAAAGATGATCGTGTATTGGTTAGCCCTGTTGCCGCCGCCATTGGCGGAGACGCCGTGCTCCATAAGGTAGCCAAAGTTCGCATTTGAGCCGACATGTCCAACTTTCATTACACTAGCAGGCTTGCCGCTAATGTCATTCACTCCAAAATCGGTTGTTATGCCAAACTCAGTTGCCGAAGCGGTGGCTCCGCTCTCACCGTCGAGATAGACGAGATCACTGCCGATAACCGCCTTTAGTTTACTGCTGAAATTCCAGTATCCGGTGATCTCCATCTTGTCACGTGCGTCGACGCTAAAACTCCACTCGCGTGTTAAGATTGTCTCCGTGGAATCCTTGAATGTCAGCTTCACATCGTAATCCAACTCGCTGAGACTCTTGTGTTCCGGTAGATGCTCAACGAACGTGTGCCGCCCAGCTCTTGTAATGCTTGGCTTGGCGCGGCGGCGGTTGACATACATTTTTATCGAACTGGCATCGACCTTAGTTTCGTCATCGGAGAGAACGATGGAAATAGGTGTGTCTTGCTGTTTCCGGATGTGTTTGGGGGTGGACTGGCCATTGCCACGTAAGGCCTCCGAACTTGACCTACAGAACTGAACGCCCTAATTGAGTCATTGTTTTCTGTATCGTTGATGAGGACTCGCTCTCCGGTTTCTAGATCGACCGAGTAAAATTCGAGTGCGGCGTTCCGAGACTTATTCCAGTAAATAATCCGAAACGGATAAAGCCCATCCTTTTCCACGGTGAAATCGAACGTTGTATCGTTCGGTCCTTCACGAAAGCCCAGCAGTGTTAACTCGAAGGAACCAATCTCCTGAGAAAACCGATCTCGAGCATTTCCACCGACAAAAACCTTGAAACGATCCTCATCGTTTTGATCCGGCTTTGCAACATGAACTGTGATTCCCAGCCGGTGAGTTCCAGCCTTGAGAGCCAAATATGCGAGCACCTCAGTACTGAAATTTGTGTCGTGATCTTCCTCTCCGGGGATGCCCGGGAAATAGTCGTCCATTTCAAAATGCCCGAATATTGATCCTTCCTTTTGAAAATCAATTAATTCAATCAGATCGAATTCGCGGCCGTCCTCGGGAGGATATGCGACATTTTCAACGGCGTTGCCTTCGATATCAGTCAGGATATCTTCAAGCTGATGGATAGCACGGTTGTAGTCATGCCGAATCGCGGCCTCAGCAGTGGCCTGTGCTGAACGGACAAGAAAACCGGGCTCTCTACCAGAAGCAATTGGCAGGGCAATATCAGATTGAATTTTTTGGAAATTAGTCACCGTAAAACGCCATTGCTTTGAGTGACTTTCATCGTTGCTGTCGTTAAATTTGACCAGAACCTCGTAATTACCTAATGGTTCGAGCAGGTTTTCAGGTATTGCAGATATTATAACAGTATCATCGGATCGCTTAGCAGAGACATCAAGTGGTTTGCCGTTTAGGTGAAGCTTTACTGTGTCTTCCCGCATCGCAGCTTTGCCGTCTTTCCAAGTCGATTGGATGACCGTGTTCGGCAGGATATCAGTTGGCACTGGGCGGCGGAACGGTGTCGGTTTTGGAGTCATGGACACAAGATAGGGTTTGGATGGCGGTTCTGATGGGATGCCAGCAGCGTTCGCTTGCCCAAGTTCCTCGATTACCGAAGCCGGTACCGCCTCGTCCCGAAACTGGAGGCTACTAATGAAACCGCCGAATGATTCGGAGGAGTGGTTGAAGAGGTGAAATACATCCTCCATGGCCAATCGTCCGTTATCATCAGTAGCCTTACCAATGGCCTCAGTTCCAACGAGGTTGCCATCTACAAAATAATTGGCCTCACCTAAAACGTGATCCACGGTTAGGGCCACGCGGTGCCATTGGTTAGGGCGCAACTTGCCATGAAAAGATCGGCTTCCTATTCCATTGCTGGTGCCGACTTGAAATTGTGCCCCCTCGAAATCGTTCAATGCGATCAGTGCTCTCGGTTTGTTATATGATCGGACTGAGTAAAAAAGATCCATCACCAAGGTGTACTGGTTTAGTAGCCAATCAGACCCGCCATTTGGTTCACCACCATGATAGACGTCCAGCCCGCTGAACTCTGTTTCGGGATCGCTGTTTGGAAAACTCATCACCATGGGGTCTTCATTGTTAAGTGTCTTGACCTTGAATTTACTGGCTTTACCGAACTCGGCTTCACCTTGTTCGTAATTCCACTCTAGGTCCTGCCCGATTTCCGCCTGCAGGCCATTGGTGAAATTCCATTGACCGGTGATATCCGCTTTGCCTAAGCCAAGGTTGGAAATTAGGAGCACGATGTTAAAAGCATAAAAAACGGATGATTTGTAAAATAACTGAATTATTTTCATAGTTCTATCAGAGTTTATAATGACTTAGAAAAAGTTCAGCCCACACCACAAAAAGCGCAAGGCTTAAAGTTTCATCTGCATGCAGATTGACAAGCGCAGGTTCATGTACTGGTACGGCCAATGAGGATCAGGAGGGAGATGAGAATCAATATGCAGGCAGCGGAGTAAGCAACCGGGAACGTGCCGGTGTAAAACCGGTCAAAAAGGTCTTTCTCCCGCTTAGCCAAGCTAGCTTCATCGGGATCGATAGCCCGCCACACAGGCTTAAGGGCCATGGCCGTAATCGTTGCTGGTGCTTGAAGTGCAAATCGCGCGAGACCCGGCAGTAAAGTTTTGACCACATATTTGTCGGCTGCTTGGTTAAGGCCGTTCAGTGAACGATCCGCAAACGCATAAAAGAGCTTGGCGCCTTTCCTGTAGAACCAGTCAAAATCGATCGAAATAGTCGGCGTGCGCTTAAGCCATGGCAGGAAAACAAAAAAAGCGAGCGCGGAGAAAGCCAGCATTTGAAACATTGTAACTACATGTGCAAAGTGATCTATGTAGATCGTGGAGAAAGTGGTTGTCTTGACGGCATCATTGAAAGGAAGGATTGCGTAAAGGGGGGCAGGGTAGCACCCAAGTAATATGCAAAGAAATGCAAGGAACCCCATTCCTATAAGCATTGGCTTTGGTGCTTCCTGTGGGCGAAGTCCGCGATCGACATTGAAGAACACGAAGTATGGAAACTTGATGCCAGCATGCAGGAAGACTCCAGCCGAGGCGATTTCTAGAATTAGCCATGCCCAAATGTAATGCTGATGCTCTGCAGCGGCGACAATCAGTGTTTTGCTTATAAAACCGCTAGTTAACGGTACTCCAGAGATTGCCAGAGCGCCGATGGTTCCCAGAATCATCGTTAACGGCATGGTCTTGTACAGGCCGCCCAGCTCGGTGCATTTGCTTTTACCTGTACGAAACAGAACAGCGCCTGCAGACATCCAAAGAAGCGCCTTGTAAATGATGTGACAAAAGGCATGAGCAACGACCCCAGCGATGGCAAGATCCGAACCGATCCCGACACCGCACACCATGAAGCCGACCTGATTGATTATGCTGTAGGCAAGGATGCGGCGCATATCATTTTCAAGCAGGGCATAAATAATTCCGTAAATGGCCATGATACAGCCAATGGGAATGAGTATTTCCCAACCAGGGAACCCTCTGATTAGTGTGTAAACTGCAGTTTTTGTGGTGTAGGCGCTTAGGACGACGCCACCCATGACCGTTGATTCAGGGTAGGCGTCTGGCAGCCAACTAGAGAAGGGCACCGCCGCAGCGTTAATTAAAATGCCACCAAGAATGAACCAACTTCCAATTGAATCTCTAGGGAACTCATTAAATGCGATGGAGTTCGTTTGGTGTATTATGAGTAGAATGCCAGTGAGCAGAATCAATCCGCCGGCCAAGTGAACAAGGATATAGCGTTGGGCGGATTTCAGTGAATTTTCCGTTTTTCGGGCAAGGATTAGGAAGGTGGAAGAGATGGCCATCAATTCCCAGTAGATGTACCATGAGATCATGTCGCCGGCGAACACGACGCCCAGTGCGCTTCCGACATATATCAGTGCTGCAACTGATTCCATACGGCTCTGTACTCTCCATGAGAATATGAAGGCGGCAAAGGCGCTTAATGTAAAGATCAAGCCAAACGCTTTGCTCGTGGTATCGACTCGAAGTAGTGTGAGATTAAAGTCAAGGAATGAAGGTGAGATTCGCTCGCCATCTTGAAGTTGGAAGATGAGGTAGAAGACAAACGCGGGCAAAGCAATGGCGCAAGCCTTTCGGGCTGTTGCCGGGAGTGCAACCAGTGCGATCGCGCCCAGAATCAGTATAATTCCAGGTGGAATGTTATCAAGGAGTGTCATCGTAATAATTCTCCCGTGCTTTCAAAAACAGCCCCAACCCTTTGGCTAGTAGGATTGCGCCGCTGCAGGCGAGAAAACCCATCACCACATAAAAGCCAAAAAAGTTTGTTGTTGAAGCCAGGGCAGAGTCGCTTCCCTTAAAATGCTCGTGTCGGTGTACCAGTAACTCAATCAGGATTGAAATGCCGCAAGTTGACCAAAGAGCAATCCAAAACTTGCGATCAACGGTTGGCTGGTCCGGAACGAACTGCTTTTGTGACATGTCGCTCATGGGCTCGTGTATAATTCAGTGAAAGTGTTGGCGAATTGTATTAGTTTACCGGAAAAGAAAAATAGCATTAGACACCCGGCGGCGGTAATGAGTAGCGGCACTACTGTCAATAATGGCGGTTCCTTTGCTTTTGTTAAACGGTCCGGATCATTAATTTCAGAAAAGAAGGCCTTATATACAATGGGTAGAAAATAAGCGGCGTTAAGGAGTGAGCTAATCAGAAACATGGCAAACGCCCATTGTTGTGAAGAGTCAAGTGATCCATTAAGAAGATACCATTTGCTAATAAATCCGCCGCTCGGGGGGAGCCCAATGACGCAAAGAGAGCCAATGAAAAATGCGGTCATTGTAAGAGGAAACTTATGTCCCAGGCCATGAATTTCGCTGATGCATTTGGCTCCGCATGCCTGATAGATTGCTCCGGCGCATAGAAAAAGTGTGATTTTACCAAAGGCATGCATTGGTATGTGTAGCGCAGCGCCGGTGATTCCGGCTTTTGTAGCTAAACCTACACCTAGTATGATGTATGATAATTGACCGATGGTAGAATAAGCCAGTCTGCTCTTGATGTTGTCCTGCGTGAGGGCGATGAGTGACGCGACGATGAGCGTGATAGCGGCAAGGATACAAACGATTGTGCCCAGCGACGGGGCGTTTGCCATACGATCAACACCAAAAATGCCGGTGAGAACGCGGATGATCGAGAATACTCCGACCTTTACAACGGCAACCGCGTGTAGCAGTGCGCTGACTGGAGCTGGCGCCACCATCGCTCCCGGTAACCAAGCGTGAAATGGCATCAGGCCAGCCTTAGCAAAACCGAAAAGGAACATAACCAACAATACAACCAGTAGTGTTGAGCTGACTCCCTCTGCGAACACTCCACCGTTAGTGAACTCAAGACTTCCGGTCTGCTGATAGACGATGATCATCGCCGGCAGAGCTAGTCCTACAGACGTGCCAAGTAGATAGGTGAGATACTTTCGTCCGCCTTTGATCGCGTCGTCGTCCTGATGATGTGTAACCAGTGGGTATGTGGAAAGTGATAGGATTTCATAAAAAATGAACAGTGTTAGCAGGTTCTTCGAAAAAGCGACGCCCACCGCGGACGAAATGGCGATAGCGAAGAAGAAGAAAAACCGAGTCTGTGCATGGCGCTTTAGTGGCCGGAGGAATCCCATAGAGAAGATTGTCGTTGGGATCCATAGGCTCACCGAGACCAATGCAAATAACAGGCCAAGTGCATCAACACGAAATGCGAGTGATGCGTTGGGGAGAAGTTTGATCACCTCGAACTCAATCTGCTGACCATTGAGAACCGTGGGGGCAAGGGAAAGGATCAAACCTAGCTTGATTAAGGCGGCGCCGAAGATGCAAGCCTCACGCAGATTCGGCCATCGTCCCAGTAGCGCAATTAAAAGTGCAGCAAAGGAGGAGGCCGCAACGATCCAGACCGGAAGGTTTGATGAGACAGTTTCCATTGAGCTACGGGGCTGTCAAAGCGGGAAGCACTTTAGAGATGATCGAGTTAACTAGTGGGTCGGTGGCGAGGCCAAGTGCAATCAGTCCAAGCGTCATGGCCACTGTAGGAGCAAGCATGGATAACGGAGCATCGTTGCGCTGAATGTCTGGGTTTCCTTCTACTGCAGGATGCGGTACGCGATTGTAACCGATCTCAATTATACGAAACAGGATGATCGCCTTGATGAGGCTGGATAGTAAAAGTGCCGCTACAAAGTGCCAAACGCCGGCTTGTGCGGCGCCTTGTATTAAATACCATTTACTAAAAAAACCGCACGTCGGGGGTACACCGATCAGTGCGGCCAACGTCAGTACAAATGAGGCCATTGTCACCGGCATTTTAAAAAATACGCCTTTCAGGTCGTCTAGGTTCACTTGGCCAAGCCGATACACGATGCAGCCAACAGCCATGAACAGAGCCGAGGTCATTGCTGCGTCTGCGACGACATGGTACATCGCGCCAGTCAGGCTAGGTTTGTTGGCGAGCCAGGCACCCCCAACCATGTAGCCGATTTCTGATATTACAAAGTAACAGGCGATCATCTTGAGGCTGGTTTGCGTCAGCGAAATAAACGAACCTGCCACTATGGCGATACTAGAAAGACAAANCACGACGGATCGTATCTCAGGGAAGTCGAGAATATAGTCAATCGAGTAGACCGTGATCATAATGCGCAGCATCGCATAAACAGCGACCTTGGTGGCGAGTGGAGCTAGTAAGGTGGCACTTGCTGTGGGGGCATGGGTGTAAGCATTGGGCAGCCAGCCATGGAGTGGGAAGAATGCCATTTTGGCCCAGACACCCAGCATGATCAGCACGAAGCCAACAAAAACGGCCTGCGTTGGTTCAAGTACCGCTGAGTCGATGTTCAAAGTGCCGGTTTTGACAAAGACAAAGCCGACCCCCAGCAAGTAAAGACATGCCCCCATCGTACCCATGATGAGGTAGTTGAAAGCCGACATGTATGCGCGCCCTTTGCCGTATGCGATAAGTGCGTAACTGGAGAGTGCTGCAATCTCCATGAAAACATACAGGTTAAATATGTCACCGGTGATTGTAATGCCTAGTAGTCCTGTTACGAGTAGTGAGAAGAGCGCATAGAAGTAACGCTGCCTGCCGGCTAACTCGGTGTCTGTCAACCGTTTGGCATAAATGGCGGTCATCAGGGCAATCGCTGATCCAGCGGCTAGGAGCAGGGTGTTCAAATGATCTACCGTGATCTGAATGCCGACGACACCGTGATCAGGTTTCGGCCCCCAGCCTCCAAGCCAATATTTTTGTGTTCCTTGCTGGGCTACCACGAAAACTAGTTTTACTGCTGCTGCAGATGCAGTGGCCAATCCGAGGATGACAGAAGGAAATGAGAGGGTGGGGCGTAACCAGGCGGCGAACGCAGCGAGAATAGCACCAAACAGAGGGCCTAGGATTATGACGATAGGGAGGTGCTCTGTCATTTACCTTGGTTTTTCAGGATGTCATCCTCATCAAAGGAGGCATGCTGTCGGTAGATTTTCTGGGTCAAAGCCAGAGCCATGCCCAGCGTGGCAACGCCGACAACGATCGCAGTGAGCATCAGGATTTGGGTCAAGGGATTGGCCAATTGATCGACTGGGATAGTCTGTGCATCATTCGGAATGATGGGGACTCTGGCTCCCTTCTTTGCTCCGATAGAAATGAAAAAGAGGATGATGCCAGTCTGGAAAATGGCCATTCCGATGCATTTCTTAATCAAGTTTTTTTGCGCCAACATCGACCAAAGGCCAATCATCATAAGAATGACGACGATGATATAATTGAAGTTGGCTACAAGGTTTTCCATGAGCTTACAGTCCTCTCTCAAGGCGACCATTTGACGCAAGATTGATATAGATGGCGAGCATGCTGAATATCACTGTGATGCCGACCCCAATCTCCACCAGTAAAATCCCGTGAGATCTTGCATCAGCTCTGTCGCCAGGTAGCGCTGGATCGAGAATCTCATAGTTTAAGTACTCTCCCCCCATGAAAAGGCAGGCAAGACCTACGACAGCGTAAATAGCAACCCCTGTTGTAACCAACAGCATTAGAGGCTTCTCGCGCCATCGATTCAGCAGGAATTTTAGGTCGAATGAAACGGCTAGTAGAATCAGACTTGCACCGAAAATGACCCCGCCTTGGAAGCCGCCACCTGGGCTGTAATGTCCATGTGCTATCACATATAGCGCGAACAATTGCATGAAAGGCACCATGAAACGGCTTGCTTGTCGAACGATTAGACTGTCGCTGGGGTCGTATTGCGGTTGGCTGGCGGACTCTTCTTCCGGTTCTTCAGTTTTTGTCCGGGCCGACTCAATCCGAAGAATGGAGTAAATACCGATGCAGGCGATAAAGACAACGACCGTTTCAAGAAGAGTGTCGAATCCTCTGTAGTCAGCCAACACAGATGTCACAAGATTGGGTACGTGAGTGTCTTGCAGGGAGTTTTTTATATAGTACGGTGCCGCGGTGGCGTTGACTGGTGAGTCTGGATCCCCCCAATTCGGGAAATCCGGCAGCGCTGAAAGGAGAAACGCCCCTGTCACTGTGACTACCACACCTATGAACAGCTTGAATGGCAATCCACGGGATCGCGGTCTCATTTTGGCGCTGCTGTTGTAAATGGTTGACACAATGAACACTGTACTGACGCCAGCACCAACTGCGGCTTCCGTGAAGGCCACATCCACCGCTCCCATCCCGGCCCAAATAAGGCACATCATAAAACTATATGCACCGAAAACTATGGCTGCGCCCATCAGGTTGCGGATCCAGAGTGCCACTATAGCGAATAGTACCACTAACATAAGGAGTGGAAGGTCGAACTGCCAGATGGGGAGTGATTCCATTATTTGGGCTCCTTTTTCCATGGCTCAACACCTGCCTTGTTGCCTGCATCCATCATGGAATGTGTNGCTGTTGGACTGCCTATAAATATGAAGTTGATGATCAGTAGAATCTTGAGCCCGAGAAGCCAACTCATGCCGTCCTGTGTAGAAACGAGGCATATGCATCCTAACAGGATTAGCACGGTTGACAGAGTATCCCCTTTGCCAGCTGCATGCATTCGCGAATAAAAATCAGGGAAACGCAACAGCCCAACGGCGGTTCCCAAGAAGAAAAGCAATCCGATACTAATAAGAATGCAGCCCAGGATCATCATTAGGGGTGCGCCTCCTTTCCAGTTGAAGTGTCGGGTTCAAGGCATCCACGGTGCTGGTAGTAGCGCGAGGCTGCGATGGAGACGATGTAGTTTAGCAGGCCGTAGCCCAATGCTATGTCGACAAACATCTCCAGTTGTTGAAAGATCACGCCAGCGAATANCAACAATGCGATTGATTTTGTGCCAATGACGTTGATGGCTACCAGTCGGTCAATGACAGTTGGTCCCATGATGGTCCTTGCCAGGACAGGGAGCATCAGGCAGATCAGTGCAACGCCCGCACCTGTAATGAAAGCGTTCAAAGGTTTTTTTCAAAAATGTTGGCTATGCGCTGCTCCATTGAGCCTGGAAGATCGCGTGCCGCAGTCTCGTTTAGGGCGTGCACCAGAAACCGGCTGCCTTCCACGCGGACGGTAACTGTGCCGGGAGTTAGAGTGATCGAGTTGGCCAGCACGAAACGGGACAGCTCCTTTTTCAGTTGGGTTTCAAATGTCACCATCCGAGGGGATAACAATTTTTCCATGCGGGGCGAAAAAGCGACTCGAAAGACATGAAAGTTGGCTATGATGATCTGCCAGAAAAGCCATCCAAGATAGGTCGTAAATTTGACTAATTGTCTAAGGCGTTGAACCGTTGAGGTGTTCGAATCCTGAAAAAGCAAATCTGCGCACAAATAGGAAAGGAGCAGGCAGCAGATGACCCCCATGCCCACGTGCATGGCATCGAATTTACCCGATAAAACCAGCCAAGGGGCAAACAAAACTAGAAACGAGTATGTATATTTCATNCGTTATTTATTTGGTGGTCTCCTTCCTCATGGCCAAGATTCTTTAGCGGAATCTTGGCCGTGTGAAATTAGTAAACAAAATTATGCTTTTCAAGCCGATTGGTATTTCAAGAATTTATTTGCCAAGACAAAAAGTGCTGAAAATAGAGTCGAGTAAATCTTCGGTAGTCGTTCGGCCGACAATTTCTCCGATGGCATTCGTGCCNATCCTTAGGTCGACGGCCACCAGGTCCGGCGGAGTTCCAGATCGAAGCTGTTCTAGGGCTATGAGGAGCGATGCGTTTGCCCTGTTGAGTGCTTCTTGGTGACGCGAGTTGATCATNACNTCCAGCATCTCCGCAGTAATTTGACCATCCCAAACNTGATTNCGGATTGCATCCTTCAACGTCTCGATCCCGCTGCCGTCAAGGCAGCTAACATTCACNTAAGTATTTCCATTATCNGTCGGTTGTTCAAATCGGCCGGGAAGGTCATTNTTGTTGAGGACGATNAGGCGTCGTCGTTCTGCGGTCTCCTCCATAATCNGCTGGTCGTTTGGTGTAAGCGGCTCGGAGTTGTCGATAACGTGGAGTACGAGATCCGCTTGGGCAAGTGATTCGCGGCTACGCCGAATGCCCTCTATTTCGACCATGTCCTCGGACTCCTGTATGCCGGCGGTGTCAACGAACACGACCGATATGCCTCTGATCTGCGCCTCCTCCGAAACCGTGTCACGCGTCGTGCCGGGCACCGCAGTTACGATGGCACGATCGCGCCCTAGCAGTTGGTTTAGGATGCTCGATTTTCCGGCGTTGGGCCTTCCTATGATGGAGACACGAATACCCCTGCGGATAAGTTGCCCTTCGTTGGCTGTGGCCAACAGGTTTTCTATACCATGTAATACATCTTCAAGCCGGCGGGTTAATTCGTTTTGTGTGCCCGGCTCAATGTCTTCGTCTGGGAAGTCGATGTGTGCCTCAATATGGGCTAGCACTTGCATTACTTCATCCCGCAGATGGTTGATGCGTTTTGAGAGCTTTCCGGCTAACTGTTCGTTGGCAGCGGTCAATGCAAGTTCGGTCCGTGCGTGAATAAGGTCGGCGACTGCCTCGGCCTGAGCGAGATCGATTCGTCCGTGCAGGAAGGCACGCTTGGTAAACTCGCCGGGCAATGCTAACCGGGCTTCGGCAGCTAGCACCGCATCAAGAACTGCCTTTGTAGAACGAATGCCGCCGTGACAACTGATCTCAACCACATCTTCGCATGTAAACGTGGCGGGGGCTTTCATCACGGAGACGATTACCTCGTCGATTCGCTTACCGTCCCGGGCAATGTGCCCGTAATGAAGCGTGTGTGACTTAGCTTCTGCGAGCAGGGTTTTGGACTTTCCAGCCGGGGTGAAGACCGAGTCACCAACGGATACAGCCTTATTCCCAGAGATACGAATGACAGCCAATCCGCCTTCACCAAGCGGTGTCGCGATTGCGGCGATTGTGTCGTCCAACATCGGGTCAACCGGTTATCGAAGGCAGCCGCCCTTTTCGATTTCCGCGGAACGTCCCTCGAGGAATAGGCGCGCCTTCTGGTAACTTTTTTTCTGTAAATAATGTTGCAGTTCGCCATTAGCATCTGTCGGCAGTGAGGCGGCCAGTGAGTCGATGCGACTGAAGTGAGTCATCAGATTTGGTTTCGGCACTGCATTTATCTCCGCGACTGCGACCTCGAGATCTTTAAGCGCTTTTAGGATTTCCTGCTCTGTCGTTGTCATGCGGCCAATCTGCCAGCCGCAACTCGCAAATCCAAGCCCGGTATGGGCTTGAGTGGAGGAGTTTGCTAGATTACCGCCGTGCGCGACATGATTCGAGTCATTGCCATGATTGTTTTGGCTGTTTCCCCTAAATCGATTGAGGGTGTGCAGTCAGTTGGCAATAGGGAAACACTTGCCTTTTCGCTCAAGACGCCCCGACCGGTGGTTTACCTTGTTGACCATTCTGACTTGGCTAATACCTGGGTGGCAGGTAGGGANCGAGACCGCTCTGATGTGCGTGTTCAATTCAGTTCACGCGTTGTTCTGCAGTTGGCCGATGGCCTTGCTCTTGATCAGGCACTAATTGGGATCTCGCTAAAACCGGATAGAGAGTTAGGGGCTGGTTTTTATGTGTTACAGGCTGCAAATTCAAAAGAGGCTCTAGAGGAATCTCAGCGNCTAGCTGCACGAGAGATGGTCTTGGTNAGTCACCCAGTCCGACGACGGTTCATGCGGAAAAAAGCGCCGACAGCCTATCGGCCAAATGATCCACTCTACCCGACACAGTGGCCGCTTGAACACCGTGATTCTGCCACAGGCGACTGGTTGGGTCCGGAGTTTAATGTTCTCGAGGCATGGCCCGAGTCCACTGGACAAGGTGTAGTGATCGGGGTAGTGGATGATGGAGTGGAACTGACCCATGCAGATTTGATTGGGCAAGACGCGAAACAATTGCATTTCAATTTCACAACCAGTAAGGCTGACGGTAATCCGGTTGCCAGCGATCAAGGTCACGGCACGATTGTGGCCGGGCTCGCTTTGGCTCGAGCCAATAATGGCCGAGGAATAGCCGGGGTTGCGCATGGCGCTCGCTTAGCCAGTATGGTGGTCTGGGATTCATCCGATGCGTTTGGCAGCGAGGAGCAGGTGGCCAACATGTTCCGATTTCGAAACAACGAGATCGACGTGCAGAATCACAGTTGGGGAAACAGCACGATTCAGCAACTTGAGGTGCCCCTCATAGAGTCCAAGGCCATAGAGGACTCCATCAAAAATGGGAGAGATGGGAGAGGCGTGGTGATGGTTCGTGTATCTGGAAACAATCGCGAGGAGGACTGGAGTGCAACTGACGACGGTTACTCAAATGACCCCCGCGTCGTCACTGTGGGGGCTGTAGGGCCAAACGGGCGCGTCGCAGAATTCAGCAATCCGGGTGCCTGTGTTCTCTGCGCAGGCTTGATAGGCAACACGGCGGCAGATCATCCAGTTTACAGCACCGATCGGATGGGCAATTTAGGATGGAATCGGGATTCCGATGCTGGAAACTCGGAGGTAGGCAGTTACCATGCTATTGCTCGCGGTGGCAATTCGTTTACGGCGCCACAAATTAGTGGCGTTGCGGCTCTTGTTCTGAGTGCTAACCCTGAGCTGAGTTATCGCGATGTACAGCAGGTGCTCATCCACGCATCCCGGCATTTCGATTTTGATGACCCGTTTTTATATCCAAATGCTGCAGGGTATTGGTTTACACCCAACACCGGATTTGGTGTTCCTGATGCCGGGGTTGCCGTGCTTCTTGCCAAGAGTTGGAAGAGCACCCTTGCACTTGTGACAAAAACCTACACAGAAAATGCCCTTGTCGAGTTGCCGGATGATGGGTTGCAGCTACATCTCTCTGGCGATGGTAACGTGACAGTGTTTCAAGCCAGCCCAGGCGATGGATTGGTCGCGGACGCTGAGACATCTTTCTTGCCGATTGTGGATGTCGGCCGGGCCAACGTGCCCTTAGATAAGGATCTCTCTGGAAGTGCAGCTTTGATTGAGCGTGGTGGAGCGTTTTTTTCCGAAAAGGTACGAAATGCAGCGGAGGCTGGGGCTGAGTTTGCCGTGCTGTACAATCACCGCAACGGTGATGAACGATTCATTCTCGGCGGGTTGGATTTCATCGGGATTCCAGCCGTTTTCCTTTCCCAAAATGACGGGGTAAAGTTAAAAAAACTACTCGCTTCAAACCAAGAGACATCGCTCAATGCGGCGCTTTCTTTAAATGGCATAAAGGTAAAAGTACCCGTGTCTGACGGCCTGCGATGCGAACAGGTTGGAGTCCGTGTAGAGATGAACCATGGCGTTCGTAGTGACATACGACTTACTGTTCAGTCGCCGTCTGGCACACGCAGCGTACTGCAGGCAAACGTGCCTGACGGCAGTTCTTGGCGAAGTGATTGGGTGTTTTGGTCAAATCGTTTTTTCTATGAACCCGCAAAGGGGGACTGGTCAGTAGTTGTAAGTGACCTTTCTAAAGATTTTACCGGTGTTTTGAGCGCCATCGAATTGACCATTCGGGGTACGATGATTGACGATACTGATAATGATGGATTGGACGATAGCTGGGAAAACACCCAGTTCGGTTCACTCAGACAGTCAGCCCTGGGAGACCCGGATGGAGATGGCGTCTCGAATGCCCGTGAGCAGGTTTTGCAAACCGATCCTCAGTTTTTTGACGGTCATTTGGATCTACGCGTTCTCCGTTTAACTGACGGCACATTGCGCCTTGCATGGTCAAGTTGGAATGGTTTTGTCTACCGAGTGCAATCCGCCAATCAAGCGTTGGGCCCGTGGAGCGAACAGGCTGTAGTTGAACCAGGGAAATTTCAGACCGAATGGCGAACCAAGTCAGAGCCTAAGGGCTTGCGTTTCTATCGCGTTCGAGCCCAGCGCAGACCATGAAACGCCAACTCGTCACAACTGGGGCCAAGTGGGAAGCTGAGGTCGGTTACAGTCGAGCTGTTCGAGCCGGTCAGCATGTTTTTATTTCCGGTACCACCGCAGTGGATTCAAAAGGGAGGCTGCTCTGTCAACCTGATGTTTGCATTCAGGCTAGGCGGGTTTTTGAAATCATAGCTGAATCGTTGCAAGAGGTAGGAGCATGTCTCGATGATGTAGTCCGAACTCGGATGTATGTGACCGATATGGCCGATGCTGATGCGCTTGGCCAAGTGCACGGTGATGTTTTTGGTCGGATAAGGCCGGCGGCTACGCTGGTCGAAGTGAGTAGGTTGATCGATCCTCGGCTGCGTGTGGAAATCGAGGTCGAAGCTATTGTTGGAAGCGGCGGCGCCGATGCCGTGATTTTGGCTGGCGGGGACTCCAGCAGGATGGGTCGAGACAAAAGCCGTATCCGGCTCGGCCGCCGCACATTGTTGGGGCATTCGAAGGCAGCGTTGCAATCGTTGGGACTGAAACCGCGGGTCGTGGCCGCCGACAGGCAACCCGGCTTGGGGCCGTTGGGGGGCATTGACTCTGCTCTTAGTTTGGCACGGCACTCCCGCATCTTGTTTATTGGGTGCGATATGCCTTTTTTGAGCGGCAAGTTGATAGACTTGTTTTTTCTTATGGCAACTGCCGGGAAAGGGGCAATGTTTACGCAACATAAAAAAGGCGTCGGCTTTCCTTTCATGCTGTCACAGAGTGATCGGCCCATTATCGAAAAACAAATTTCAAAAGGCGAGTTGTCGCTCCAACGCTTGGCTAAGACCCTGAAGGCGCGGACATGGAAACCGTCAGTGGACCACTTGCCTGAATTGTTCAACATTAACACCCCCTCTGACCTCGCCGAGGCCAAACGAACATGGGAAGAAGCGAAATTTTGAGTCGTGTCGCTGCCACGTTGCTTATGTTCGTCTTGTGTATTTCTGTAACGACAGGTAAAGGGGAGCGTTACGAGTTTTCGCGACCGCTGATGGGGATGGTGTTTCGAATTGTGGGGTATAGCGATGATCCCGACTTGGCGAACCGGGCCGCCCGAGTGGCGTTTGATCGAGTTGCTGTGCTCAACCAAATAATGAGCGATTACGAGCCGGATAGCGAGTTGAACAGGCTATCTGATTTGGCCGGCAGCGGCAAGGTGGCCCGGATCAGTGAGGAGCTTTGTGCGGTTCTGGACCATGCCCAAAAACTCGCCAATGACACGGGTGGGGCGTTCGATGTTACGGCCGGTGCATCGGTTAAGATTTGGCGCCGAGCTCGGCGAGTTAAACGGCTTCCGCCGGAGCAGGTGCTGGATGCGGCACTCAAGACGGTTGGTTTTCGTCGGTTAAAGCTAGATAAAAAAAACTGCACTGTAGAGTTGGAGATGCAGGGGATGCGGCTCGATCTTGGCGGGATCGCCAAAGGGCATGCGCTTGACATAGCCCTGTCGGTTCTAAAGCGAGAGGGAATTCCTCAGGCATTGGTTTCGGCTGGCGGTGATATTGTGGCAGGTGAAGCGCCTCCAGAGAAGGAGGGCTGGCGTGTGGCATTGATCGGATTAAGGGAGGAAACTAGTCCGGAGTTTCTATGGCTAGCAAACGCCGCGGTCGCCACCTCCGGCGACCTGTACCAATTTTTGGAGATTGATGGCACTCGCTATTCGCACATCGTTGACCCGCGTACCGGTCGAGCTTTGAAAAAGCAGCGGCTTGTTCATGTGATCGCCCCGGACGGCATCACAGCTGATAGCCTTGCGACTGCCATCAGCGTGATGGGTCAGGAAGACGGCCTTCGCTTGATAAAGGGGAACAAACGGCTTGCTGCCCGTGTGGCGTCTCGTGGCGCATTCGGCCAAGTGCGGCTAGCTGAGTCGCCGGTATTCCTCGCATGGCCAAAGGCCGATTAGTGGCGAGCGCCGCGCTAAGCCCTGTCGGCATCGATCTCGAGGTACTCGCGATCCTTGATGATTCCAGGCTGGGGTACTGGATACTTTCCGTCTGGGTTCATTTGTAGTGGTGCCGGGGACTCCATCGTCAACTTATCAGAGTTAGGTGAGAGGTCGTGATCGTGGTTGAGTACCCGATCGACCGTAATCTCCTGTCCCGTGTGGGCAGCGTAGCGACCGGCAGCGGTGACCACGCTTGCCATCACACCTCGCTCAACTTCGTTGAATGGCTTGTTTTCCCGAATGGCGGTCATAAGGTCGTTCCATTCGTCCTGATAAGGGTTGGTCTCACGGCCAGGATAAGCCCATGCGACGTCGTCCTTCATGCTCTGGCCTTTGAAAATTTTACACGGTGCAGGTGCATGGCCGCGCATCGATATAATGCCAAGTCCCTTTGAGCCATGAGCGTAGCTGGCAAAGTCACCGAAGCAGCCCGGCATAGTACGCCCATGCATGTAAAGCTTTGCACCATCGGCAAAAGTGTACTCGACCGTGTAGGCATCAAAGTTTTGATCGACGTAATCTCCCCGGTAGTGGCGTCCGCCCGCTCCCTGTGCTTTGATCGGCCAAGCATCCTTCATCCAGCAACATTCGTCGATGTTGTGGATGAAATAGTCGCTGAAAGAACCGCCGCTAGCCCAAAGGAAACTATGAAATCGTCGGATTTGATAAAGCAATTCGTTCTCATTTTTCTTTGGCGGCAATGAGTAGCAGGACGCTACAGGACCGTGCAGCCGGTAGGCGCGAAGGAGGTTGATTTCACCCATTTCGCCATCCTTGATGCGGTTGAACAATTCGCCGCGTGCGCGACTGTGCCGGCACATCAGACCAACGCCTACTTTAAGGTTTTTCTTTTTTGCCTCTTTGTTGAGTTCTAGCATTCGTCTTGCCGTGGGGCCATCTGGACAAACCGGTTTCTCCATGAAAACATTAAGGCCCTTCTCGATTGCCTTCTGAAAATGTACCCATCGGAATGCGCATGGAGTGGTGAAAATCACTACATCCCCGCTGTTCAGATGATCAATGGCCTTGGTATAGCCGTCGAACCCTATATATCGCCTATCGGCTGGGACATCCACCTTGTCCTTGTGTCGCCTCTTGAGAGCTTTGTAACTGTTATCCATCTTGGCAGTGGAGACGTCTGCCATCGCAACGAGTCGGTTCCGTGCGATATTTTCCGGGACGGAGAGAGCATTGTCGGCGGCGCCTGTACCGCGGCCGCCCGCGCCGATGACCGCAACTTGGGTAGTGTCATCGACCGCAGAGTGCACACGGGGGACGACGACTCCAGCCAGCACTGAGGCAGCCGTTGCAGAACTGGTGGTTTTTATGAAGTTGCGGCGATTGCCAGAGGGGGTGTTCATTGAATCATTCATCTGTGGCAATCCGTACCCTTCAAAATGTCCTTTCGTCAATCCTATTCCATGTTTGTCTAAGGCCTTAACCGATTGGACTTGCTCACAGAGACGTCATCCTTGACGATTTCTCTTTATGAAATGGCTTAAGCAAAGCGCCAAAGCCGTGTTGTTGCTGGCATTGTCTCTTCCTTTTGCCAAGGCCGAAAACTCTCCGACTTTGGCCGAGAGGCTTGGCTACAAGTCTACCGACAAGCTGCTGATTATCAATGGCGATGACACCGGCATGTGCCACGCTGCCAATGATGCAACCGTCGACTCGCTTGAGCGAGGTCTTATGACCTCGGCCACCATTCTAGTGCCGTGCCCGTGGTTCACCGAGATCGCCCGTTATGCCAAGGCCAATCCGAAAATGGATTTCGGTATTCACCTTGCCCACACATCCGAGTGGCAAGTGTATCGCTGGGGGCCAGTCGCCTCCCGTGACAAGGTGCCGGGTCTTATTGATAAAGAGGGTTATCTGTGGCGTTCCGTGTTTGAGGTGTACCAGCACGCAACACCGGAAGAAGCGCTGATCGAGGCACGAGCGCAGATCCGCAAGGCACTCGATGCCGGAATTGATGTGACACATCTCGACACTCACATGGGTGCACTTAATTACGACCCTCGTTATGTGCGAGTATACCAACGACTAGCGCTTGAATTTGACCTGCCTTTACGTATGCCGTCACAATCCACGGCCGAGAGGTTCGGGTTTGGGGATTTGAGGAAGCAGTTCGCTGCAAAGGGAATCGTGTTTCCTGACTATCTCATTTTTGATAATCTCGATGAGGCCAAAAACGGGGTGAAGGCATTCTGGATGAAGACCCTTAGAAATCTAAAGCCAGGCATTACCGAGCTGTTTATTCATGCGGCCAAGCCGACCAATGAGTTGAGGCATATCACCAACAGTTGGAAAACGCGAGGGGAGGAATACGAGGTGTTCACGAACGATTTAGAAATGAAGCAGCTAGTCAAGGACGAGGGGATCATTCGCATCGGCTATCGTCCCTTGCGTGAGTTGCAGCGAGCCAATAAAAAATGAACTTCTCGGCAGCCAGTATGCTGGATGAGATCGAGAGTGTTACCTCTTTTGGAATCCGTCGCCCTGGCTACGAAGAGGGTCTAAAAACCGAGCAGTATCTACTCGATCGATTTAATGAAATTGGACTTGTCGACACACGGCTTGAGCCAGTTCCAGTTAATTATTGGCGTCCGTCCACTACTCGGCTGGTTGTCGGCCATCCGGCGGCGGATATTCCCTGTTTCGCTGTGCCTTACACTGGCTGGACTCCTTATGGCGGGGCAGAGACTGAAGCCGTTTATGTTGGAATAGGCAATGATCTAGCGTTCGATGTGCAGGATGTATCAGACAAAATAGTATTGGCCGACATGCAGTTTGGCGAACTCAATGCGGCGCATCTCAAAAGCGGATCACGCTTTATTCACGATCCGGGTGGCACAATCCCCGACGGTCCTCTGCATTGCGCCAACTGGCTGATTCCGAATTTTCGCGCCTACTACGAGGCTTGGAAAAGGGGCGCTAGCGGCTTTATTGGGTTGTTGGGCGAGATGCCAATTGACGGCTGCGAGTTGTATGTTCCGTACGATGGGTTTCTGAAAAAAATACCCGCTGCCTGGGTGGGGCGTGAACATGCCGAGACTGTACGTAATGCTGCGACAAACGGCGAGCGGTTCCAATTTGTTAGCAATGGACAGGGTGGCGAAGTCGATTCCCATAATGTCGTCGGCATTCTGCCGGGCCGCTCCGATGAATATATACTACTAACTTGCCACCATGACGCCCCGTTCGCTTCCGCGGTTGAAGATGGTTCCGGCTTATCCGTTTTGCTTGCCTTGGCCAAGGCATTCGCGGACTCGGGAGAGCCGCTCGAGCGAGGGTTGGTTTTTCTCGCATCGAGCGGACATTTTCACGGTGGTATCGGATGTCGCGAGTTTGTCGCAAAACACCGTGGCGGTCTGCTTGATAAAATCGTCGCCACAATCGGCATTGAACATATCGCTGAGGAGGTTCGAGGAGGCGAAGGAGGCCGATACATTAAGACTGGTCAGGCGGAAACACGGGCGTTGTTTGTTGACAACACACCTGAGCTGCTGCGCGTGCTCGAGGAGGAAGTTCAGAGGGTCAACCTTAGCCGAACGTTGGCTGTGGATGCCTACTTATTCGGTTCTGAGCCTCCTTGCGACAGCGCCCCGTTTTTCACCGCCGGAATCCCGTCCGTTTGCCACATCAGCGGACCTCTTTACCTGTTCGACCCACATGACACTATCGATATGGTGAGGCAGGAGGATTTACCCAAAGTCGCCGAGATGTTTTACCGTGTCATCCAACGAATTGACACTGTCCCTTCAGGTGCCTTGGCCAACGGCATCACACGACAGCGTAACGACCCACCCGCCGACCCACCCCCTTGGTTTCTGCCGCCAGAGTTTTTTCTAGTTAAATAACCTGCCTGATTAAGCGTTTGGGGGTGGGGATTTCGAAACTCTGGGTTTAGTGGCAATGTGGTGAATCGCAAAGCAGACAGTGCCGGCGACGAGGTTAATCGCAGTCATCAAACCCAAGCCAGCCGGTTTTATTGTGTCCTCGGCCGAGTAAAGGGAGATAAGCAGCGCTACCATTGTGAATATCCCAAATCCCCACCAAGGCAGCGCAGCGAATGCCGCGCATCGCCGGATCATGGCGCGTTCGACGCGCAGACGGCTGGCGCACCAGACCCAAAAGAGAATGCAGCCCAGCGCCGATCCGATCATAACAAGAGGGAACAGCGGAATGTTGAAACCGAATTCATTTACGATCCAGATGTTCAGAAATATCAACCCAATATTGGTGGCACCGACGGTCAACATTACTATCAAGTTTAGCATGGCCAGGCGCTTGAGCGGATTGTCAGTTAAATCGGGATCGATCACGGCGCTGGGGCAAGCGTCTGGGCAATATCTGACTTGATCTGTTTGTTGTTGATATAAGGGTCGTTGGTATGCTTTGCGTATTCCAGCAAGTGATTGGTTAACTCTTGGATGATTGGTTTAGATTCGTGCTTGCTGAAGGCGTTTTGTAACTCGTCTGGGTCGACCTTAAGGTCGAACAGCCATGGCTGCCCAAGCGAAGAGTAAACTAGCTTGTATCGATCCGTTACGGCTGCAAGCCACGGCTGGCCGTTGGAGGTGGACCGCAAGAATATCACGTCATTCCACTTCTTTGACGTACCGAGGAACAGCGATGATGCGTCCCGCCCCTGCACTCCGTTTGGTAGGGTGTCACCGGTGAGTGCGAATAGGGTTGGCACGAAATCAACACAACTTAGCGCCTCTTTGACCACCGTGCCAGCTGGTATTTTATCTGCACAAAACATTAGGAACGGAATGCGTGCCGAGCCTTCGTAAGGTACGCCTTTATTCAGGCGGCCGTGTTCGCCGCAGAGATCGCCGTGGTCGGAGGTGAAAACGATGATTGTTTCGTTGATTTGTTTATTTTTACGGAGGGAGTTGAGAATTCGGCCAATGTTGTCGTCGAGGCATTTAACCATCCCATAATATTTTGGCATCAATAGTCGAATGGTGTCGGCGGTTATTCTGGGATCGGTGGCTGCCCAGCGAGGGGTCTGTGCACGAGGTTTGTTTATAGAGACTGGAATTGGGACTTTGACGTTTTCGTACAGCTTGTCGTAGGGGGTGCGTACTGTGTTTGGTCCGTGCGGGTCTGGGAAACTAACCATATAGCAGAACGGTTTGTTTTTGTTTTTGTTGATGAACTGAATGGTTCGGTTCGCGAGCCAATCAGTGGAGAACGTTTGATTATCTGCCCCATTCAGTTTGTAGTCTGGCGCTCCTCGATTGTTTCGGGAGCCGACGCGCGGGCCGTCCTTAGTAAAGATGAATTTCTTCCAGTGGCCACGATTAAACATGTAGCGGTTATCATCAAAACCGAACTTTCGCTTTGGTGCCCACTGCGGTTTACCGAGTCCGTCTAGATGCCATTTGCCGGAGTAACCGGTGGCGTAGCCCTTGCGCCGTAGTACTTCGGCAAAGGTAACCACATGATCACCAAGCGGGATGTTGTTGTTAGTGACTGGCGTGGCCTGCGGATATCGCCCGCTGACAAGCGCTGCCCGGGAAGGCGAGCATACTGGAGTGGTGGCATAAAAACTTGTGGCAATTGCTCCGTTGTTCGCAATCCAGTCGATGTTTGGCGTGCTGACGCTTTTTCCACCATAACAACCCAGCGTCTTGAAGTGATGTTCGTCGGTCTGAATCACTAGTACATTGTACTTTTTGGCTGTAATTGCTTGGCTTAGTGCAATCAGAAGCAGGGTAGCCAGTAGATTTTTCATGGCGCAACAGCCTGCCGTTTGCTCAAGTTCTTGGCAATATCGATCGCTTTCAGTTGGAAAAACGGGCCAAGCGAAGGAAGTTGATGGGGTACCTAGTTTCGCCACTAAGGGCGAGATCGCTTAGGGCGCTACCCATTACACTTGAGAACTTGAAACCATGTCCACTGAAGCCACAGGCGAAGTGCACACGATCGCTTTCCGGATGGCGGTCGATGACAAAATGACCGTCTTTCGAGTTGGTGTATTTGCAGACCTTTATAGTTTCAATGGGGCCAAGTGCTGTTGGCAAATATCGTCGAAGAGGTAGTTTGATTTCTTCCTCATCCGTGGGGAGTGCCTTGTCTTTGATGGCCTCTGGCGGCATCGGTTTGCCAGGGTGGTGCCAAGCGAGTTTGAGGCCTTTTTCCTCGTCGGGATCATTGCTCATAGGGAATCCGTAATAGATGCCGGTAAGGTCGTCGTCGCCATTGGGGTCGATGTTCCATACCGGGAATTCACCGCGTTGGAACGGGGATGTGTCGGGGGGAGTGACCCAGCCAAGAATCTGGCGGGTGACGGTGAGTTCCACCTTGGGTAAGCGCAGCAAATGGCCGGACCATGCCCCGACGCTGAAAATCAGTTGCGATGCTGTATGCGAGCCGGAAGCGGTTCGGACGGTGACACCAAAAGCGTCATGGGACCAGTCAAGAACCGGTTCGCTGGTGATCATGGTGGCACCGTTACTTTGAGCGGCACAAGCATAGGCTTTAACGGATCGTTCGGAGAGTAGGTAGCCACCCTCCGGTTCCAGTGCTCCGACCATTCCATCGGGTAAGTTGAACTGGGGGAACTGCTCGGCTAGTTCGGTGTGTGTCAATGTGGAGTAGGGGAGTTGATGAATTTCAGAGGCAAGTTTCACGCCGCTGATCGCTTTGCCATCGGGAAATCCCATGTACAGTACGCCGGTTTTGTGGAGTAACTTGGTGCCTGTTTCCTGTTCGATCTCACCCCATAGCCTATATGCTTCCTTGAGCAACGGAACGTAGTCAGGATGCTCCTGATATGTCAGGCGAATGACCCGTGTGTTGCCGTTGTAAGAGGAGTTGGTGTTAGGAACCGGTTGGCTGTCGATACCAAGCACTTTGACGCCGCGCTTGGCCAAGTGGAAGCAGGTCGCCGCGCCCATCGAACCAACGCCGACGACGATGACATCGTGGTATGAAGTCATAAGCCGCCGCGTTCTTTGAGAATCTTTACATGTGTCCGTCGCTTGGCTAATTCGAGCAGATGTCGGGGTGTGGCGAATCGAGAAATGTTTAGGTAGTCCGGCTGTTCCTTGTCGGTTTGAGGGTAGTTATGGAGGTGTATTGTGTGGATGTTATCCTCAAATAATGTGACTACGGCGACGAGGCTCGCAGTGCTGTTGTAACCCCATAGCTCAAGAGGTATGCCTTTACAGAGGTCAAGTTGGCGGGTGGCCCGAATACACTGTCGGACATCGAGTGCCTGTTGCCCGGCAAGTGTTTGGCCAAGCAGCATGAAGCGTCGCCGTGCCTGCGTGAGGTGACGTTCATTTTGCGTGAGTTGGCTAAGACCTGTGCCACGGGGCATGAAAGTGACGTAGACTTCTGGGTGCTCTCGGATGAACTTCATCTGACGTGCGAGTTTCGCTTGAAGTTTTTTTGAAATCGGCGCGTTTTTGTCGACACCCGCGAGTTTCAGCTCCTTGCTCCACTGTTCGGCCAAGGCCGGGAGGCCAAGTTTCAGGTATCGATTCCAGCCGAATTTGTCCGGTATTTCGATATGTACCGCCTTCGGCGTGGTCAAGTCGGCCTTGTTAGCGATATACATACGCAACCGGACGTGAGGTTGGCTGTCGAAGTCGTAGGCTGCTAAGCGGACGCCGTCGTGAACAACATTCCATGCCTTTCGGATATTAAGCTCGGTATTACCGCTTGGCCAGGCAGCGAACGATTTTTGTCGGATCACATCAAGGAGCATTGGGTCAACGGCTTCTTCGTCGGATACGATTTGAGGGAATGAGTCGTGAATCGTTGTTGTACGTTCATCCACCGGGTTGTTCTTGAAAACTTTTAGCTGTTGCGGGGAAAACTTCTTGGTGGCCACCTTGGTGATGGGGCGACTGCCGTTTTTCAGGTGCTTGTTGAACCAGTTGAAGGCGGGGAGGCGGAGTTCCTGCGAATCAGAGTGCCCGCCGGGTGTGATTGCCAGTCCAAGGTTTTGTGGTTTGTCATGCAGATCGTAGATTCTTGCAATCTTGGTGTGAAGGCGAGTAACGCCGTCGAGCGGGAAAATAGCATCGCGGTCGGTGTTCAATATCAGCAACGGGCGTGGTGCAACAAGCGCTGCCAACTGCCCGAAGTCCCAGCGGTAGGTGTTGACCTGAAACATGCAGTCGCAGTGCCCGTCTACTACTCCATCGATCACATGGTTTTGCAGGTCGGTGATACCAGCGACAGGGGCTGCCACCTTGATGCGTTCGTCGAGAGTCGCGATCCACCAACTGTAAGCACCGCCTCCACTGCGGCCGGTGACGCCGATGCGGCTGTTGTCAACGAAGTCGAGCGACTCGAGATAGTCGAGCGCGCGGATGCCATTCCAAGCCTCGACGCCGGCCGGTGTGTAGCCGCGCGAATTCCACCACCACATACGATGGCGGTAGGTGCCGTGGTGGATGCCTGCGAGTTCCCCGAGTTGGATTGTATCGATCATTAAGCAGACGTAGCCATTGCGAGCGAACCAGGCACCGTGATGTTGGTAGTGTGCCTTGTTGCCGTAATTGACATCATCGATTCGAACCTGCCCGTGGCCGCAGACGTAGAGGATAGCCGGAGCAGGTCTTGTGAGTTTTTTCGGGACATAAAGATTGCCTGTGACGTACAGGCCAGGGCTGGATTGATAGTGCAACTTTCGTACTTCAAACTCGTCGTGTTGTACTACTCCGGTAGTTTTAGTCTGTAGCGGCGTTCGCTTCGGCAGTGGATCAAGACCGAGCATTTCCCTAAGTTGCCTTCGGTATGTGTCCTTTTTTGCGTTCCAGTCATCGAGCGTTTTAATATCGGCAAGGTCGGCCTTGGCCAAGCGCTTGGTTTCGCTCTCAAAGTACCGTGCGAACATCCGGTCTCCAGGTGTTTTTATCTCAGCCGCTTTGCCGAACGTGGTAAGGATCGATAAGGCGAAATATGGAAGAAGCCGTTTCATGAGGATAGAATCTGCTTCCGAAAGCGTGGTATTTAGGAATGGAACGTGCAAGCACTCTGTCTCATATTAAGCAACCGATTCTAACTTGTAATTTTGGCGCGAAAAATAGATGTTCTTGCGATGAAATCCTTTCGCCTTACGGCGTTCTTAATTCTTGTTGTATTTGCCCAATGTCAGCTTTTTGCGGTTGATTGGCCGACTTATCGTTATGATGGCAACCGCTCCGCGGTTCGTACTGAGGCGATGCCTGGACAGCTCAGTCCACAATGGGTGTTTGAGTCACGGCACAAGCCGATCAGTGCTTGGCCGATGCCAGGAGAGGAAACCCCGCGCATGCACACGGACCGAGCCTATCATGTGGTTGTGGCCGGAAGTACGTTGTTTTTTGGGAATAACGTGGATAACCATCTTTATGCATTAGATACTCGATCCGGTGAGGAGCGTTGGAGGTTTACTGCGGATGGGGCAATCCGTTTTGCCCCCGTTTTTAATAGGGGGAAACTATATTTCGGATCCGATGACGGGAATGTATATTGCATGAATGCGGCGAATGGATCATTGACTTGGAAATATCGTCCCAGTCCTAGCGGTGAGCGGGTAATCGGCAATGGTCGAATGATTTCGCTATGGCCTGTTCGTACCGGACTGCTTTTGGAGGGAGGGACACTCTTCCTAGCCGCCGGAATTTTTCCATACGAAGGGATTTATGTGGCAGCCATTGATGCGCAGACTGGCAGGGAAATCTGGCTCAACGACACAGCAGGCGATCAGGCATGGGGACATCAATACGGAGGCATGGCCCCACAAGGTTATCTCGTGGCATCCAACGAAAACCTTTTTGTGCCGACTGGGCGCGGGATGCCTGCGGCATTCGACAAGCGAACCGGTAAATTCAAGAAATTTCTTCACGCGGGAGGCAAGGTTGGCGGGGCTTGGGTTCAAGTGTCAGGAAACGAGTTGTTTGCAGGAAACGACAATCAAGGAGCGGACACAAAAATAACTTTTGATGCCGGTTCCGGAGCGAACCGTGGCGACCAGTTCGCAAGCTTTCCATCAATCGATATGCTTATGACCGATGGCGTGGCTTATCTTGCTACCCAGAAAGGCCTCTACGCCATAGATCGAGCATCCAACATGAAGGCTAGCACTGAAGTTCCCAAGCTTAATAAGGAGGAAGCCTCACTTGTTAAGTCGATCGGTGAGATCCGAGAGCGCCACAAGGCTGCTGCTAAAGCTGGTAATAACAATGACCTTGCCAAAGTTAGTGCGGAATTAACCCAGGCAACCGGGCGACTAACAGCCATTGCGAAAGAGAAGGAAGCATTGAACGGCGCACGTGTGAAGTGGTTTGCATCCAGAGAACAGCTAGGCCCTCTAGCAGTGGCCGGAGAACTGGGTACTATGGCCTTGTCTGGGCAGACGCTATTCGCTGGGGGCAACGGGTATGTCGTTTCAATAAATGCCGACAATGGAGAATTACTTGCTATTTATGGAGTTAAGGGCATGGCGATGAGTTTGGCGGTAGCGGATGAACGGTTGTTCGTCAGTACAGATGTTGGAGAGATTCATTGCCTCGGCTCCCAAGTTTCTTCTAAGCCTGTGCAGAGACTGACGGAAAAAGCGAATCCTAGTGAGCTTGATATACCGGAACGGGACACGGCTTTAGAAATGAGTAAACGCTCTGGCTTTTCCAAGGGTTGGTGTCTAATTGCCGGAGCACTTGACGGTAGCTTGGCCAAGGCTTTGGCCAAGGAAACTGAGATGAACATTGTTGTGATTGAGCATGATCAAGAACGACTCAAGGCGATTCAACATAGTTTATATTCGTCTGTGCTTTATGGGAGTCGGGTGATTGCAGCCGATTGGGATTATACTGAGTTACCAGATTATTTCGCTAATCTCATTGTTTCCGAGCGCGCTTTGATGGGGGATGATGTGAATCTCCCGATGGATCAATTGGCTCGTGTTTTAAGGCCCGCAGGCGGCGTGTTGCTACTCGGGTCGACGTCAGCATGGCCCGCTGAAAGACTGTCCCAAGTGATTGATGGACTTAAGGCAAATGTAAAAGCGGCACACGAGGTAAGCCACGCAGATGGCTGGTTGAAATTCACGCGAGGCAAACTCGATGGTGCCGGAAGCTGGACCGGCTTGTACGGTAACAACTCGAAGACTTCTTCCACTAAGGATCAACTAGTAAAAGGTCCGCTCGGGGTGCTGTGGTTTGGAGAGCCGGGATCGCAGTACATGGTTGACCGACATGCTCGTTCCGTGAGTCCGTTGGCAGTCAATGGTCGGTTGTTTGTACAAGGGATGGAGGTTGTCATGGCGTATGATGCCTATAACGGGACCTTTCTTTGGCAGCGTAAAATTCCTGGTGCGGTTCGTGTGAGAGTTGATGTTGATGGTTCAAACATAGCAGCTAACGACGATTCTTTTTTTGTCGCTGCTCACGACCGGGTGCTTCAACTTGACGCGCAGACTGGACGCACACGAAGGGAATTCCGTGTTCCGAGGACGCCCGGAGGCAAGGCTCTTCGTTGGGGAAACATAACGATAGACGGCACTACAATATTCGGCACGGGCGCGATGCCATTAGCTAACGAGTATGGTTATCTTTGGAATACACTCGTAAGGAATGGCGAATGGATTGATCAAGAGGATGCTCCTGAAAAAGCTCGTTCTCGATTAAAAACCATCAAGGCGAGTTACCCGCGACCGGATGATCGTGCCTATGAATACTTCAAACGTGCCGGCTTGCACTGGTACCCGATTAACACATTTCCGGACTGGTTACCTGATTTTAAACCTTCGGCAGTTGCGGACACTATTATGCTGAGCGAGAAAGTGTTTGCTTATGACATTCCAACCGGGAATTTGCTATGGGAACATGAAGGGGAATCTATTCCAAATATCTCACTAGTAATTGGAGATGGCCGTATATTCTTCCTGCAGGATGATCTCACTAAAGAGGATCGAATGGTGGCTCGTGATGCCGTTCGCGTTAGCATCGATAGCGGTAGTTATGTTCCGGAAGGAGAACAGAATCTTGCCGAGAAAGATCGTGATATTCGCCGGGTGGTCTGCCTGGACAGTGAAACCGGAAAGCAACTGTGGAATCGTCCGCACGATTTAACAGGCAGCGGAGGCACAAAACTCGGTCTCGCATACCAGGATGGCAAGTTGCTCTTTTTCGGGCATTATAGCAATCACGACGAAGGTCCGTTCAACAAGGGCGAACTGACGTGGCGTCGGATCACAGTGTTACAAGGCGAGAGCGGTAGCCTGCTTTGGAGCAAGCCTCTGAATTATCGTCGCCGGCCTACTATTGTAGGTGACACGATCTACATCGAACCGCGTCGTTGTGACTTGGCCACAGGCGAGATTCAGACCCGCACCCATCCAATTACCGGTGATACGGTGGATTGGGAGTTTGTACGGCCGGGCCACAGTTGTGGTATTGTAACTGCCTCGCCACACAACCTGTTTTTTCGCTCGTATAGTGGTGCGATTGTGAATACCGAACAGGACAGTGGATTGCAGTTGTTTGGAGGTATGCGACCTGGATGTTGGAATAGTATGATCCCGGCAAATGGGCTTTTGAGTATGCAGGAAGCAAGTGCCGGTTGCACTTGCAACTATTCGCTTCGGACTACTGTGGTTCTTAAGAACAAGCCCCAGAAAGGCCATGCAGAGTGGGCCGTATTTATTAGTCAGGCTTCAATCAAACCGGTGAAGCATCTAGCCATTAATTTCGGTGCCCCTGGTGACATGCGTGCTAAGGATGGTTCAGTTTGGTTCTCGTATCCAAGACCGAATACAAAAGAGGGTCGCAATGCTTTTAAAAACTACGGCATCAAGTTCAAACTAAATGAAAAAGGAAACACCGAAGTTGTTCAGCGCGACTGGGTTGGGGCAAGTATCCCTGGCACCGATAAACCGTGGCTTTACACATCTGCACTCAAAGGTGTGACTAGACTTCAGTTGCCATTGCTCGAAGAAGGCCAAAGAGGTCGATATACTGTGCGGCTTGGTTTTACAAAACTACCAGGCGACACTGAAGGTAGTAGGGTGTTCTCTGTGAAGCTTCAGGGTAGAACAGTCCTCGAATCGTTCGATGTCGCCGAGGCCGCCGGACCACTTGGTCAGGTTGTCTTGCGCAAGTTTGAGGGCATCGAAGTGGTAGAAAATCTGACGGTTGAGTTGATTCCAATCAAGGCCACCAACGCAAAGGTTGCGCCGACCGTCATCCAAACGTTAGAGGTGAACCGAGAACAGATTCAGGCGGCCAATTAGTAACTGGTGACTCCTTGCTTGAAAAGATTCTTGATTCTTGCGGCTTGTGTCGCACATTTTGATATATTGGGTTGTCGCTTTAACGTACGTGACGTTGGGTTTGTTGATCTTGGGTCCGAACCCTATAGGCTTTATATGTATGTTGGCAACGCCATGCCAGCATCCGAACGCGAAGCACTGCAATCAATCTCAACTGCCACGTTTTACGATTCGAATGTGAAGCCTCAACTGATGACGTTTGACCAGGCGGGTCAGGGCGAAGCCAAGGCCTATGTTCCGGATAGTTTTAATGGCGAACCTCCAGTGGCGGTCTTGGTTTCACCTGATAAAAAAACAACACTTCCTGTTCCTCTGGCTAAGTCCGGTGCCTCGGTTTTGCAAACGGCTTGGGATGTTTTGGAATCGATGTTGGATTCCCCTAAACGCAACGCCATTCTTGAGCGAGTTTTTGATTGTTATGGGGTTGTTTTGATCATAGAGGGCCGAGATGCTGTTGCAAACCGTAAGGTTCGGTCGATGGCCGACCATGCTGTTTCGGAGACAACCGCGAAGCTTCCTGGTCTGGAAAAGGAAATTCAACAGCCACCGACAGTTGAGATTATTACTACTGAGGAAATGGAGGCCGAGCGAGCGTTTCTTTGGAGTCTTGGCATATCGGAAGTCAAGGATGAGCCTCGGGTGGTGATCTTGTATGGCCGGGGAAGAATGATCGGTCCGGTGCTAGATGGGGAGCGGCTCAACCGGGAAAGTATCAGTGCCATTTTGGACACGATCGGATTAAATTGTGAATGTGGGCTAGACCGGAAGTGGATGCAGGGTGTGATGGTGCCGCTCAAGTGGGATAGAGAGCGGAAGCAAAAGGTTGTTAAGCAATTGGGCTTCAACCCGGAAAGCCCAGAGATTCGGATCGAGATGAGCCAGATCTTAGCCAAGAGCGGCCCAGGGCAGGGCCTTCATCGTTCCAAGATCATTGGTGACACTCTCGACGAACTGCTTACTGGTTATCGAGCCAAGAATTTGGCTGCGAAGAATACTTCCGAAACAGCTGAAGAACCGTTTGCGGAAAGTTTGGAAACAAATAATCCTCCACAGGAAGGATTTAAGATTTTAAGTTGGGTTTCTATGGGCGGAATTACGATACTGATTGTCGGTGGCCTTATTGTGCTGCTTGCCCGCAGGAAAGGGTTGTGAAATAATTTAGATTATCTCATTTTTTCGGCACATGAGTTGGTGTTTTCAGGGAAAACTGCCTTGAAATAATTTGGGAATTCAATTTTTCGGGTTCCATTATAACTTGTTGATCAGGTGTAAACAATGGGTTAAGCCTGCCAACTTTCCCGTTCGGCCATTGAACTTTATAATCTGAGAAGCCTGCCATTTTTTCCGGGAAGTCAGTGCTTATGTATTGTGCGCCGCTTGAAAAAGCCAAATTCATTTGTCGGTAATCATTTTTGCGGCCTTCTTTCAAATTTGAGTCGGCTCGAGTCCTTATAAGGTACCCTTGATTGATTCGTTTTTGGATCTCTGAATGGTTTTCTATCGGATCATTGATTTTTAGAAAGGCAGATTCTGGATTGCCGGGTGGTGAGCTTACAAATAAAAGTGCTCCATGTAATCCTGGGTGAAGCTTGAGGTAGTTGTCTCTCTCTACTCCTTGATTATCCAAAGCCAGGATAAATTTGCCGCGACTTTCCGCAAGCAATGGCCAGTCACCTTTGCGAATAGCTTGGTTTAATGTTTTGTGATCACCCTGAACCTTGTTGGGGGTAATAATTTTCTCAGGCTGAATTACTTCAAGTATTTCCTTATCTAGTTGTCTTAAGTCGTTAGCATCGAAGGCACCCAATTTATTTTCTTTACTACTCGTAATTGTTTTTTTTGTTTCAATCAAAATCATAATTGGTAAATGCAGATTATTTCTGCTGGACCATTTGTTTAGTTCGCTTAAGGCAGTTTTAAAAGTTGGAGTGTTGGATCTAAAGTCAAAGTTAGGGAAGTGGATTATTTTCATTCCCGCAACCATCATCGATTCAGTATCGAATTCAGGGTGAAGTGATTTCCAGTTTTTAAGGCCCGCTAATGTTGGCCCCAGAGGGTAAGCGAAAGTGCCTCCTTTTGTGTCATGAAACAGGTCTAGTTCGAATTTTCGAATTCCGAGAAGTTTCAATTGCTCAGTAAGCCCTCGATGGGTATATGAAATATTTTCAGCCTGATTCGGCATGACAGACTGAATTATTTTCATAACTCCAGGTTCAGGTGCAATATGATAACTATTATGTGTTCCAATGAGCTGGATCTGGTTCAATTTTATGATCAGATCCGATTTTGGTATGAGCTGAGATTGGATTGCTATTTGAAGCTTTCTTGGTGCTGTTTCATTGGCGCGTATTAACAAATATTTTCTGTCTTTCGATAGTGAAGTATTTTCTTTTTTGTTGGATGGGTGAATTTTATGCCACCATGTCCAGTTTGGTGGATTTGCCATAACAGGTATTTTATAGCTTAGATATTTGGTTTCTTTATCAAGAATTAGATTTCCGTGAATGAGATTCTCTTTGGTGTTTTTGATTTGGTTGTCATTGCAGTTCGCAATTGGAGCTTTAAGGTGGAGAAAACTGAAACAAGCAATAATGGTTAACGATATTCTGTGACGTCTAAGATTCAAAATTCATTAAGGGAATTTTTTAAAGAGTATCTGAGGGTATTAAGATCCTTTTGAAGGGAAAATTTACTTGCTCGGCCGGCTTCGGCCTGAGTCGATAATTTTTTGTAGTCGATGCTTCATGCGTTCAAGAACTTTTGGATGTGCGTTGGCGATATTATTTTCTTCCAGTTCATCTTGGCTAAGATCGAAAAGTGCGAATCTAGGAGCAGGAGAATTTGCAAGTTTGTTGGTTACAACAACGTTCCGTTTGCGCTTCGAGTCGTGGCGTTGAAGCTTCCATTTGCCTGCACGGAAACCGTAGTTTCCTCCTTTGCCGTTGTCCTGTTGTATGAGATGCCTTCGCCCCTTGGCGCCTTTCTTTCCAAGCAATGCGTCCATGATGTCAAAACTGTCTGGGCAAGCTTCATTCGGTAGTTCGACTCCTGTAAGCGATGCGAAACTTGCGGCGAAATCGATCGTACAGACCATTTCGTCTGAGATGCCAGGCGATATGCGTCCAGGCCAGTACGTAATGAATGGCGTTCGAGTGCCACCTTCTAGCACGCTGTATTTTCCACCACTGAACGGGCCGCCCGGCTGGTGATCGCCCATTTTCTCAAGTGCGTCGTCCTTGTAGCCATCGTCGCCGACCGGGCCATTGTCGGAGCAGAATACGATGAGTGTATTATTTGAAAGCTTTAGTTGTTCAAGGGTCTTGATGAGTTCGCCAACGCACCAATCAAGTTGCACGATAGCGTCGCCGCGAAAGCCTAGGCCGGACTTGCCCTGGAATCGTTCGTGGGGGATACGAGGAACGTGCAGGTCGTGCGACGAAAAAAACAGGAAGAATGGATTTGCTTTGTTTGCTTCGATCCATTTGTTGGATTGCGTTACCCATTCGTCGGCTAGGTCTTCGTCTCGGAACCGTGCGGCATGTCCGCCGGTGTAAAATCCGATGCGGCTAATACCGTTGTGGATCGTCGAGTTGTGGCCGTGGCTCCAGTCCATCTTGAGCGTGCCTCGGTGCGTGAGTCCGGTCGGGTGGTCCGTGCTCGGCTTTTTTCTGCCGACCCAAAGTGGATCATTCGGATCGAGATTCTTTACGTTATGATTCTCGACGTAAACCTGCGGCACGCGGTCGTTGGTAGTCGGCAACAGAAAGCAATGGTCAAACCCTATCTCAAGAGGGCCAGGCTTTAGGTCGCCATTCCAATCCGGCCCGTTAGGTCCGCCTAGCCCGAGGTGCCATTTACCGATTACAGCAGTGGCGTAGCCAGNGCGTTTGAGTAGTGCTGGTAGAGTTTCCACGCCAGGCTGGATGATCGCAGGACCGTTAGGCGGGGCGATGCCGGTGTTTTTTTGGCGGAAGGCGTACTTACCTGTAAGGAACGAGAAGCGGGTTGGTGTGCAGGTGGAGGCTGAACAGTAGCCGCTAGTGAATCGCAACCCGTTGCTTGCCAACCGATCNATATGCGGTGTCTTAAGGTTTTTTGACTTGGCTCCGTAACAACCAACATCTCCATAGCCGAGGTCATCGGCCATGATAACAATAATATTGGGTTTTTCGGTATTGGCCGTCAGGCCAAGGATGGGTGAAAGGATTACAGCCAGCAGGGTTGATAACAGTCGCATGCAGCTTGTGTACCGTTGTAACCGTAGGGCGTCAACNAACTGCTTTGGAAAGCCGGGTGGNCTAGGTCTTTTCTTGTTCNCGCTTGGGTGGTGATGATTTCTTTTGTAATTTATCAGGCCAGAGGAAGGTGGGCGAGTTGAGAGGGTCAAATCCATAGAGGTGATCGAGTGCGATGCGTTGGGATGGGCGTTTGTAACGCCATGAGGCATCGCCGAATATCTCCTTAACCAGCTTGGCTAATTCAGGGTCGTACGCTTTCAATTCTTCTCGTGTGTCGACGTGGTTGTGATCGTGGTCGGGTGGTCGGTTGGTGTTGAACCAACTTTGCACCCCCTCTGCCCAATATTCGGCTTTGTTTTTCGAGGCGTATTTGCCTTTCCACAATCCATTGGCCAACGCAGCCTCGTAGGCTGCGGCGAGACGCTTGTCGAAGGTAGGGTCGATGTCGAAGATGCCGTTGAGGTGGACCGCATGTGCGAACTCGTGNATCAGGATGTTTTCGGTGCTGTACGGGTCGCCGGGGTAACAGAGTAGATTTTCCTCCGCGCAACTGACAACCGGATCAGTGCGGGAAGAGCCCAGTCCGCGCGCTCTTCGGTCCCAGAATTTGGATGGNGACAAGTGGCTGTGCTCCGGTACTTGTGTGGTGAACTCGTTGTGAGCCATGACAACAAGGCGGCAATTACGCCGGATCAAATTGTCAATGATATCCTGACGGTGACCGATCATCTGGTCGACGAGATGGGCGGCTTCCTTGAGTGCGTAATTAGAAACCTTTTCCGAGGAGACGATTGGGAAACCGTTGACATGTGTGCTCTTTTTGTAAAATGAGGGGAGATTCAGNCGTTTAGGTAAGTCGGCTGAAATAGGGTATTTTTCCTTACTGGTGTTCTCTGGTTTTGGGCGATTGCGATATTTTTTGTAAAGCCGCTTGTGGCGGTTATCGAGATTGACCTTTTTACCGGCGACCCACATTTGTTTTACTTGCGTTCGGATGTCGAGAATGTCGCCGTTGGCTGTGAAGAAGGTTGCTTCCTTGCCGGCTTCGATCGATCCGAGCCGCTTGGCCACGCCGAGGATCTCCGCTGTATTCAGCGTGATGCCCTTGAGTGCCTCGGATCGGGGTAAACCGTGTGCGGNTGATTGCGCCGCTGAGTAGGGTAGATTGCGGGCGTTTGAAGCGGCGAATCGCGCGAGACCTTCGCTGAACGCGACTTTAACTCCTGCCTCGTGCAGAATCCCGGCGGCTCGGAAATGGATGTCGTATCGGTCGAAGTCGCGAACCGGCAAAGTGAAGGTGTGTTCGAAAATCACCGGTATCTTTTGCTTGGCCAAGCGCCCAGCTATTTGCCACGCATCGCGTGCTCCGGCGATAATCGGAGTCCAACTGCGCTTGNTAGTCCAGTCGAGAGCAGANTCGATCTGCAGTCGTGAGTTTGCGTGGATGATTAAGGGTTTTTCGCCGCGTACCCAGGGAAGCATCGCATCCCAGGCAGGTACGCCTTTATGTTGAGGGGTCGATTGTGACTTGGCATAGGCTTGAGCTTCCAGAAAAAAGTCATCGATTTTTTTTAGTCGCTTGTCCCTTTCTTTGATCTGCTTCTTGGCGTTGTCCGCGGCCGGATTGATGTTCATTGATGGCCAGAACAAGTGCAACGCAACTGGCGAGTAGCGGAGCATATTCTCGTAACCCCAGCCGACAGTGGCCATTAGGCCAGACTGACCCGTGACGGTGCCGCCTTGAGGTACCGGCAAAAAATGCGTAATGCCATTAGCGCGGGCGACTGGGATCAGTTCCGAGTCTGGATTGATCGCTAGCCACGATTTGACTTCCGGNGTATAGGTNCCNACTTCACGAGTGTCGACCGTCGCGCGTACGGCCGCGATTTCCATCAGTCCTAACGCTGTGGTCGGTGCAATGAGGCCTGGGAACAGGTGCTGACCCTTCAGGTTCAACACCTTTGCCTCTCCGGCATCGGGTTTCTTTTTGGCCGGGCCTACGGCCTTAATTGTGTCGCCTTCGATAAGTACAAAACCAGGCGAGTGTGTCGGCCCCGAGACTGTGTGTACGACAGCGTTTGTTAAAAGCGTATTCTTGGCCAAGGCGCTTGAGAAAGCGGCCAGCAGCGCGATCGTCGTAATTGTAAGAACAGGGAAGGATTGTTTCGTAAATGTCATGGATCTTCCTTTGCTTAGTTACTCAGTTTCAATTTTACAGTCTTGGCAATCGACGACCCCCAAGCCATGCGCCGTCTCGAGTGCGCGCCGAAAAAAGGCAGCTCGAGCGTCTTCCGAACCCTCATTTTTATCCTCTTTTTCAACCTCCTTGGCTTTGCCTTTGGCCTTTGCGAGTAGTTTTTCTCGTTCCCTAGCTCGGGCTTCTGCCAAGCGGATAGCAGTCTCGCGCTCGAAGTAGCGTTTACCATCGATCCACGTTTCTAAACAAATCGAGCTGGTGCTCAACGGATGAGCGGTCCAGATCACAAAATCGCCATCCTTGCCGACTTCTAGTGAGCCGACGCGGTGGTCGATCCGCAACTGTCTAGCGGGGTTTAGGGTGACGAATTGAAGTGCTTCGGTTTCGCTCGTATTACCGTATTTCACGGCCTTGGCTGCTTCAAGGTTCATGCGACGGGCAAGGTCNGACGAGTCAGAGTTGAACGAAACCACAACACCGCGTTGGTGCATCAGGCTGCCAGCATAAGGGATGGCATCTATCACCTCGTACTTGTAAGCCCACCAGTCNGAAAAGCAGGAGCCGCCGGCACCGTGTGCTGCAATCTCATCTGCAACCTTGTAACCCTCAAGTACGTGTTGCAGCGTGCCAACTCGGACGCCAAATTTTTCCATCGTACGCAAGAATGCCAGAATTTCGTCCTGACGGTATGAGTGGCAATGAATCCACCTTTCAGCCTTGATGATTTGNCCCAAGGTCTCGAGTTCGAGGTCACGTCTTGGGGGCGGNCCGCCTTTTTCGCGAAAGCGACGCCATTCACGTATGTATTGCCAAGCGGCGGTGAAACGNTTTTCGTGAAAGGCTGGTACGCCCATTCTGGTTTGTGGGAATCGGGTGTTTTTGTTGTCGCCCCAGTTCGATTGTTTAACATTTTCCCCCAGCGCAAACTTAATGCCAGACGGTGCGGCCTTGAATTTAAGTCCTTCAGGCCCTTCACCAAGCCTGAGTTTGATGACGGCATTTTGTCCGCCGATCGGNTTTGCTGAACCATGTAACAAATTGGCTACGGTTAGNCCGCCAGCGAGTTGACGTAAGATTTCCGGTGATTCTGAGTTGACGACATCGCCGATCGATACCATTGCTGAAGAGGGNAAGGTGCCTTCGTTTACAGAACCGAGAATCATGCTATGACTGTGCGCGTCGATCAGGCCTGCAGTGATGTGCATCCCTTTGGCGTCGATGATATGAGTATTTTCATTCGCCTTCAGTTTGCGGCCGATCTGCTTTATTTTGCCGTTTACGACCAAAAGGTCGTGTTTTTTTAGCACACCACGCTCGCCGCTTGTCCATAGTGTGGCGTTGCGGACCAGCACCGAGTCAGGCTTCAGTAAATTGATTTCCNCGATTGGTGACTTTGCCAGTCGTTCATCCGGCTTCTCCTCCTTTTCTTTCAAAGGTTCATCGTCTTTCTTCTCTTTTTTATTCTTCTTTTTATCGATCCACGTAAGTTTTTCTGGCTCAAAGGTATGCCACCTTCCCTCAATCCAAACGCCCTTTATCTTGGCTTCGGGGTCAAAGTAGTCGCCTTCCACAACGACAATATTAGCTAGTTTGCCGNTTTCGATGGTTCCGAGTTGATTCGCGATGCCGGCNAGCTTAGCCGGGACGGTGGTCAATGCGGCGAGTGTGTCTCTCTTGGTCAAGCCGCGTGCGATGACCTTGGTTACGTTTTTGCGGAACGACTTTTTGTCCTTGAGGCCATGCGTCGTCAGGGCNATCTCAAGGCCATTTTGNTTTNATAGCGCCGGGTTTTCTGGCGCCCAGTCCCAGGCTCGTAGTTGGTCAAGCGAGACCCTTTCCCAATCGGTGTCACTTGGCATATTAGGAGCCTTTGGGAAATTAACTGGTACGATGAATCGGGTTGTTAAATCTTTGATGAGGTCCGGCCGTCGCCATTCGTTTCCAGTTGCAACGATGACCGGTCGGATATCGAATTCGCTGCTGAGCCTCATCGCCTTGTCGACCATCAAAACACTGCCTGGTTCTATGACAAGTTGTTGTTCTTTTTTTATTAAGGACTGGAGGGCATCGAGTGATAGATTGAAAGCTGGCCGTTTGGTGGATGTCACGTGGGCTCGGTGATATGCCCAAGTGTCATTGTAATGGTTAGCATCAGAAAGGGTCTGACGAATAGCAGCGATCACGCCCATGAGTGACTTAGGGAACTCGTCCGTCTTGGATGCTTTTGTGTCGAATACGATGTGCTGAAACACGCGCGGCCGGATGATAAGGCGGTTTGGTGAGTCTTGACCAAGCGATATCAGTGCACTTTGCCCACGTATGATACCGACATCAGGGGCTAGTACTGCGGCGGTAAATCCCTGTTCGCGCAAGGATTGGTGTGTATCTGGTTTGGGGCTGAACGCTGTAGTGACGTCATGTTCTGGTTTCATCGTGGATAACCCGGATCCCGGTCCGGTTACCCCAGGGTCCATTTCATTGCCGGGTGTACCAAGGAAGCCAGGTTTGCCCGCGGCGGTGGCTCCGATGGCGGTAATGCTCTGTGTCATCGTCGTTGAGATAGGCTTGGCTTCGGTGGCGTAAGGTTCGATGAAGCCGGCATAAAGTGTCAAACCGCTCATATCCCATTTGCGAGCTGAAGCTGGTGGTTTTGACTTTTCGTTGACGCTCTGTATACGGCCATCGCGAATAACCACAGTCGCATTTTTAATTGAGACACCTGGCTTAATGATAACTGTGGCGTTTATGAGGGCGTGATGGCCAGGCGGCAGTGGACGGTTTCCCGGTGGAAGGATGTCAGCGTTTGCGACCGATAGCGCGGCTAATAGTCCGATCGCAATTGATTGACTAAGGTTCAGCATGGGGTGTCGATTCAATCAGAAGGCGGCCCTGCTGGCTACGCAAAATTGTTGACTTGATTAAGTCAAAGGCGAGTGTATAATTTTTTTGTTCTTTGATTTAAAAAATCATTAACGCAGGAAGGAATCCCGTGAAAATCGGGAACGGTTGCGCCACTGTGATGAGTTATTATTTATACTCAAAGTCAGGTCAATTTCGTCGTTAATTCTCGTCTGGTCGCTTTTGCGTCCAACTTCTCCGCACTAGAGAAGGATGAGGCCGGCACGTTGGTGCAGCTTTAATCCTAAGATCTTCCCATGCGGAAGGTCTTTTTTTATGCCTAACCCAATCGGTCTCTAAAAAAACTGAAGAACAGAGATCGATAAATGAAAAAAAACATAANTATNGNANTGGCATTCGCTATGTTATGGGGAGCGATGGAGNTACGGGCTACACATTTTGCGGCCGAGGTCGTGTCTTACAAGCCGGGGACCGGGTTTGCCACTGACTGGAGTACTGGCGCAGGGTATACTAAGAAGGTTGCTATTCTTGGGCCGCCGGCCCGTGAGACTCCGGGCGAATGGGGTGGGCCGATTACGCCATTTAGTCCGCCTTATCTACTCGATCAGATTCTCTCCATCGGTGAAGGAGGGGAAGTGACACTAAAGTTTGCCCGGCCAATTCGTGACGAACCTCAAAACCCATATGGGTTAGATTTTATTGTCTTTGGTGGTGCGGGTTTCACGATCAGCAACGGAGACTTTAGCGGTGGAGGCATCACAGATGGGACGCTTTTTGGTCAGGTTGAAGGGGAAACTCGTGTCTCTGTAAGCACAGACGGGATTAATTGGTTTGTGTTGGATCCAAAGAAAGCCCCGTCATTTGACGACTACTATCCAACTGATGGTGCGGGAGATTTCGGATTGCCTGTGCCTCAAACCTTGACCAAGGATGAATTTATTGACGGTGGATTGGTTCAATTTACTGAACTATATGCCGGGTCTGGCGGTGGNACTGGATACGATATTGGTTGGGCGATTGATGCTGATGGTCAACCGGCTTTAGTTGNTCAAGTGAGTTTCATTAGACTGGAGGTCTTGTCTGGCAAGGCCGAGGTAGATGCAGTGAGTGATGTGCGCCCGCGCACCGATAACCTCGCGTGGCATATGGAAGATTTTTCGGCCGACCCTTTACTGAAGGGTTGGAAATTATATGGTGAAGAGGCGCTTTTCAAGTGGGACTCCGCTAGCGAATCACTACATATTACGTGGGATTCCGAGCGGCCTAATAGTTTTTGTTACCGTCCTCTCGGACTTGTCCTTACAGAAACAGATGCGTTTGCGTTGACATTCGACATAACACTCGATGAAGTGAAGGCAGGACATCGTGATGGCCAACCATATACCTTTGAGGTGGCACTTGGTTTGATTAACACTGAGTCTGCCAAGTCCGACAAATTCAAGCGGGGCACTGGCACAGACTCACCAAATTTGATTGAGTGGGATTATTTTCCAGATACTGGTTTTGGGGCGACGGTTTCACCGGCGATTGCCTCTCTTAAAAGCCGCTTTGCCGCCGGTTTCACTTTCCCGGCCGAAATAGCATTGGGTAAATTTTATTCTGTTCGAATGGAATATGATCCTGTAGTACGGCAACTGAAAACAGNCATGCTCGAGAATGGCAAGGAATGGAAGAGGATTAAGTCCGTTTCGATACCTGATGACTTTGGCGGCTTCGCTGTTGATGCGTTTTCCATTAGCAATTACACCGCGAAGGGNACCGAAGCGAGTTTGCTGGCTCGTGGTCAAGTTGACAACATAGCGATTGCGGTTGGCCGATCGCAGTTCCATATCCTAGATAGTCATTTGGAGGGTGAAAAGTGGCAAGCTCGGGTATTTGGAATTGGTGGCCTAGATTATGTGCTTGAACGTTCCGAGAATTTCCAAGATTGGATTCCGGTTATCAACGGTGTTCGAACAGAAGGTTTTTATCTGCGATTAACCGACGACTCAGCACTGGAAAGTGGTGCTTTTTATCGCCTAAGTCGATGAAGAAGCCAATTAGGCGATTAGGATTTACGTTAATAGAGCTGTTAGTTGTAATTGCTGTTGTGTCGATTTTGGCGAGTTTGCTGCTGCCAGCTTTGACAGCGGCGAAGAGGAAGGCGCACGATACGACTTGTAGTGGGAATCTTCGACAGCTTGGACTCGCGGGGCAGATGTACTGGGGCGACAACGATAATCGAACCTTTGCCTATAGGACCGGAGCCGAGGACGGTGGCGACCGGTTTTGGTTCGGTTGGCTCGAGCGCGGTGGGGAAGGGTATCGGCGTTTTGATATGGAGAAGGGGGCTTTGCATCCCTACCTAGGCGTCGGTGGAGTAGAGACTTGCCCATCCCTTGCCTATTTAGATGCCCGGTTTAAGTTAAAAGCCACCGGCACAGCATTTGGCTACGGCTACAATCTACACTTGTCAGATGGACTTGGTGGGGAGGGCATTCAAGTCGATAGATTGGCGAGGCCGGGCAACACAGTCTTTCTTGCAGACGCGGCCCAGGTGAATACTTTCCAGACGCCGGCTTCAATGGAGAATCCGATGCTTGAAGAGTTCTACTATGTAAACGACCGTGAGAGGACGGCCCACTTTCGGCATAGCAGAAAAGCATTGGCTGTCTATTGTGATGGTAGCGTGAGTAGAGTTGGTTTTGAACAGGGTAGCATTGACGACCGCATGCCGGACCAATGCGTCGGGCGTCTACCGCAAGCTATGCTTAGCTTAAGTATTGAGCCTTAGTTGTTATTTGCTTCAGGCTCGTTCTCGCTGTATTCCTCAGTGTTCTCAGATACAGGAGGTGCAGGAGGTGCAACCACACGGGTGACTTTAACATTCTCGGGGCGGATGCCTTTAATGATGGTCCCCTCAGGAACCATCACTCGAACTTGTTTGTTGGTTGCGTTAATTTCGGTAGGGATGTCGGCAGGGTCTAGCACAACCTTGACGACGCCTGGACTAGTCAAATCAGGAGCCGGATCAGCATCGGAAGCAAGAGTGAGAGTGACTTGCGGTGGTTCGAGGATGTACTGGGTAGGGTCATCTGGTAGCTTTAGCACTTGAATGTCTCGCGTCTGAATGATGTTTATACGATTGGTCGAGGCAGGGGTGTTTACGAGTGGGATGATGGTCGTATTATCTACCCGCTGTTCTGTAAGTGTTTGATCCTTGAACCTGTCCGGATTGTTTCTGGTCTGAAATGTGTTTATAGTAAACCATGTTAATACAGCCAAAAGAAGGGAAGTGATTTTCCAACCAAAATTGCGTGTAAAAAGATCGTGCCAGCCCATTTCAATGGTGGGTTACTTTTGTTTCAAGTGAGGGGGGATCGGTCTTCGGTTTAAGCGACTTTAGCCAGCCTGTGATGCTTCGATTGCGAATTGGAGCAACAAAAACTGAATTGAGGGTGGCTCGTAGCTTAGCCAATGTAATATTGCGAACCAATTGGCCTTTGTGGGCAGTAGAGATTGCTCCTGTCTCCTCTGACACGACAATAACAAGCGAGTCGGATTCCTCGCTCATTCCAATCGCCGCGCGGTGGCGGGTACCGATGGTCTTACTGATATCCTGCCTTCTTGTGAGCGGAAAGATGCAGGCCGCGCTCAATATACGATCTTCGTTGATAATCAATCCACCATCGTGAATGGCATTATTAGGAAAAAAAATTGTCTCTATCATCTCTGGGGAGGCTTCGCAGTCCACAATGATCCCTGATTCGACCACATCTTGCAGGTGAGTGGACTGCTCGATGGCGATAAGTGCTCCGGTTCGCGCCTCACTGAGCCTGTCTACGGATTGAATAATGACTTCAATATTTTCCCGCTGTTCTCGAAGAGAGGCAAATAAGGTCAGGTTACCCAATCCTGCTAGCATTCTACGCAGTTCAGGTTGGAAAATTACCAGGACCGCCACAGCTGAAAATCCGAAGAACGATGTCAACAATGCTGATAGCACTGTCAGTTTGAGGGCGGCGCAAAGCAGTGTAGCTCCAATCATACCCAGTAGCGCTAATACCATTGGCCAGCCTCGCGTGCCTCGGAAAAACTTCAAAGTGAAATAGATGGCTACGGAAAGTATAGATATCTCTGCCACAGGGCGCCAATAGAGTCCTATGCCCTGCCAGATGTTTTCCAAGATATCCATGGTTAACTATTATCCGTCAGCGCCTCGGCTATCCGTATGGATTGCACTGTTTCGGCCACATCATGTACCCGCACGATGCTGGCTCCCTGAACCATCGACCATACAGCGCATGCTAGCGATGCGGGTAATCGATCGGATGTCGGAATGCTCAGTAGTTTTTCGATGAACGATTTTCGAGACACACCAACCATTATCGGACGCTCGACAACTCTAAACTTATTCAAACCTTTGAGCAACTGTATATTGTGATCGAGACTTTTCCCGAACCCAATTCCGGGATCAAGCACCACCTGTTCAGCACCAATCCCGTGTTCAGCTAGTTTTGCAATGCGTTGGTGAAAAAACGTTTCAATATCTTGCAGAACATTGTCGTACTGCGGATTCATCTGCATGGTTTGTGGTGTGCCTTGCATGTGCATACAGACATAACCGGCTTTTGCATCCTGGACAACTTGCCACATCTCTGGGGATACGCGATTAGCGGCTATGTCGTTGATAATAGATGCGCCGGCCTTGAGTGCAATCTGGGCCACTTCTGGTTTTTGCGTATCCACCGAGAGTAGGATTTTGCTACGTTTGGCTAAGCGCTCCACGACTGGTATAACCCGCTGCAATTCCTCCTCTAGTGAAACAGGNTTTGAGCCTGGTCGNCTGGATTCACCTCCGATATCTAGAATATCTGCACCCTCATCGGCCAGACGAAGAGCATGATCNACTGCNGAGTTTGTATCGGNAAACTGGCCNCCATCGGAGAACGAGTCGGGAGTAGTGTTGATAATCCCCATGACTAACATCGGTCGGGGAAACTCAAATGTGATTTCACGGGCGGTCCAGCGCACGCATGAGGCTAACGCTGCTTGGGGAAGTGCGCAATCGGTAACGCCTACTTTAGGCCAAGTGTCTGCTTTAGGATGGATTTGAGTGCAGCTGCTGATGGTGGGGGACCGAACATCACACGATCTAGGATTATGGTTTGTGGCATTGATGAGTTGCGACCATTCTTGCTGTTCAATTCGTAAACACGAATGTTTTGATTCAATTGCTTTTGAACGGCCTCGTCGGTGAGTGCATTCTCCAACAATCCTGAGCCAACGAGTTTATTAGCATGCTCGCGAACTATCGCCAAAGGCTTGATGGTTTTATGATCTGAAAAAAGCCAGCTGTCGAAGGCATCATATTTCTCTGGGGACAATTGATGAACTGCTAGGCAGATTTTTGCGTAATTGCATGCATTTACATGGTCACGGTGAGTGTTCTTGATTAGCGCATTGCAGTTTGCATCGAGCGGCATCGGGATCATTATGCAGGAGAGTTGCCCTGAAAATGTATTGATAGCGCCTCGGATATAGTTGTGCAACTGCCGGCAATGGTGGCAAGTGTAATCAAATAGGCAGGCTATTCGGTGTGGTGAATCGGCCAGGCCGAGTAATGGAAGTCGGTTCGTGTCGAGCGAAAAGTTGGCTTTAGGAACAGGGAAAGGTTTACGTTGGGTTGTCGTTACGAGCGGAGAGCTAGATTGTGAATCCGGTTTAGACTCAACTAAAGGAGTTTGAGCAGACTTAGATAACAGTTTCGTTTCGTCAGGGGGGGCATTAGTTGGCGGTTGGCCTAGTTGAACAATCTTAGGTTCGGCTTGTACCTTTGGAAGAATGAACCTTCCGGCGGCAATCACTGTTACCAAGGCAAGTGCAACACCGATACCGCCGCCATAATTGAGCCGGACCGACAATCGCGAACCGATTCGCCCGGCTTGGCTCAGAAAAATTAACGCTGCCAGAGAAGCCAGAGCGTGTGCCGTGCAGCAGTAAGGACAAAATGCACGAATAGCTATCGCCTGCACGCCGACGAACCAGATTGCCGCCCCGAGAACCGTCAGCGAAATTAGCATTAGGGAATTCAGAGTGCGACGAGCTTTCTGTTGATCCCCGATCCTCAACGAAAAAGTTGTGAAGAAAAATGCACCATATAGACCTAGCCCTAAAAGAGATACCGGGATGCCGAGCGAATAGGCCCAAGGGCTGGTCAGTACTTTGTCGCATTCAGAATCCGGTCCGCAGCCGGGCGCTTCACCGTTTTTAACCTCGGTCGATAGAGCCAGATAGACGGTGATGATTGCCGCGGAAAAAAGTAGCACTCGAACCGCATGAATCCAACTGCCGGTCAGTGGCACTTGGTTTGCTTGCTTCACTCGTTCACGATTGGCTTTGCCCATGATACGTTTTTTCTAAAATATGCCGTCAGAATCTGGTTAGGGCAGCTCAGTTGCAAGCGTGAAGTGTGGGCATTATTATGCTTACAAGGACTGGGAATGTCTATTGGTGGCATATTAAAGCTATTCCATGAATCTAGTGCGCGTTTAAAGTAGGCTTGCATATCTGATCCAACTGAATGAATTTTCCGAGAGATGCACATACAAATTATTAACTTCAACTTAAAAGATGTTTCTCGTCAGGATTACGAGGGTTCGTGTAGCGAAATCGCTCAAGCATTCGCTGATCTACCAGGATTACGATCCAAACATTGGTTGGCGGACGAGAAGAACAACACTTATGGCGGGGTTTACATTTGGGAAAGCAAGGACGCAATGCAGAGTTATCTTCAGTCGGATTTGTATAGTCAGGTTGCTAATAATCCAGTATTCGAAAACGTATCTTCTAGGGATTTCGAAATTCTGGACGGGCCCAGTCGGATAACCCGCGGGCTTGATTGACCGGGATTATATTATGTCGAATGAGGCTGAAAAACGAAGAAGGCCGAGCCGCCTTGCTGCAAATATTTCGGATGCACAGAATCACCGTTTTTCGTGAAAGCTCTCATGAAATGCCGCAAGTGTCATGCGTAGCCGAAACTTTCTGTGATGGCGGTAGATGTGTGTGCATCTTGAAATCTGCCTAGATGCATTGACTTTAGTATTGTTTTCACAAACTAGAACAAGGTTAGGCTGTGCACCATGAAACCTATTTTGGTTATTGTTGTTTGAGTGGATTTATTTGCGCCTCTAGCTAATGCTCAACTGCTTGGCTGAGTGTAATTGATTACTTCAAGTGGCGATCTGCAAAGTTTAGATACTGTTCCCAGTCGTAAGCGGTGACGGCGTGTTTACCCGTTCTAAGATGATAGCCGATGTGGTCTCCCACTGGTTTTTCTGGTTTCGGCTGTTCCGATACATTAAACCCTTTGAGGCCAAATAAGCCATAAACAGGCCCGGCGTGTAGGCCAGAGAGAAATTCACCTTTAGGATCTGCCCATTCATCAAGGGTTGCACTTGCGATATAGACTGGCCGAGGCGCTGCTAGGGAGATCAAGAGATGCTGATCCACTGGGAGATCGTTGATTCTGTCATTGTATTTCGAAAAATTATCGCAGAACCAGTGTGGGAAACCGGTGTTAATACGCTTCACTGTTTCACCGAACTGACGTCTGCTCAGTGCAGCTCCGCCGCAGCCGGAGTTGTTTGAGATTGCCATTGCGAACCGTTCATCTTCGGCTGCTGCCCAAAGTGCTGTTTTGCCAAGGCGAGAGTGTCCCATAACAGCAATTTTTTTTGCATTTATTTCCCGATCGGTTTCAAGGTAATCGAGGCATCGACTTAGTCCCCAGGCCCAGGTGGCAATACTGCCCCACTGGTTGGGTTTTGGTTTAGGGAAAAGCCGATGAACGCCGTTGGCAAATCCGTCGTCAAAATCTGGATCGATGTCACCGTAGTAAATTGTCGCTAGGCCATAGCCACGGCTAAGTATAATCTCCAGCGCATTATCGCTCGGTTTGTCGGAGTAGCCTTCTTCGTAGCTTCCACCGGCGATGGATTTGGTGTTGCCGCGGGACGACTCATTAGGCCGGTTGTTGGTAATGCTGTGGCGTTTTGAATTGCGAACCCAGGAGCGGGAAATTGAAATTGCAGGATCCGAGTGAATTAGGTGGTTGCCATCGAAGTTGATCACCAAGAAAGCGGGCACCGGGCCTTCTGCGTTTTTGGGGATATAAATCAGGAGGCTCGCTTCAGGTGTCTCCTCTTTGCGGGCGAAGGTAATCAGTACCTCACGGCGGATGGCTTTTCCGCCAAGTGCGTTGTGGTCGTTTTGGATGACCTTGAATTTCATTCCGGACGGACGTCCATGGGCATGGCCGTAAACGTGCTCTCGAAATAGCTCAAGAACCTCTGGCCGCCTTTTTTCAATCCAGTCACTGACCGTAGCAACTGAGGAGCCGTCTAGCATCTTGAGTGGATCGGGCAGTGTGTATTCTGGCACCTCGGATTCGTCATAGTTAGCAGCAGGGGTTTCGGTGTCTTGCATAATCAGTAGAGAGAGACCAAGTGCGGCGGTCGCGTTGCGAAGTGTTAGCATAAAAAACATTTAAGCTAAGCAGGGCTTAACAAGCAAGATCAGAGTTGAGGATGACTTGTATTGCTTGATTAAATGCGTCAGTTTTCCGGGGTGTGCCTATTCAGATTGACGGCGTTAATCGGTTGCGTCTTTGTGTTTAACTATTCTACCGCCCAGGAGTCGAATCACGAGAAGACATTTCAGGATTGGGATAAAAATAAAGATGGGAAATTAACCAAGGCCGAGTTGCCTCGGCAGCTCCAGCGAAATTTTGAGCATGTTGACGCGGACAATGATGGGTTCATATCTCTGAAAGAACATGTCGCTTTCTTCTCCCGGGCAAATAGGCCGCGAATTCAAAATGTCAAGGATTGGAGTGGCTTTAAGGTAAAAAAGAATATTTCCTACGCGGGGACAGGTCATGAGCGGCAGACACTGGATATAGCACTGCCGTTGCGGCGAGAGGATAAGAAACCGCTGCCGGTTATTGCTTACATTCATGGCGGCGCCTGGAGGTCTGGGAACAAAAACGGTGGTCTGAATCGGCTTCACCATTATCTTAAGTCTGGTCAATACGCTGGGGTGAGCATCGGATATCGCCTAAGCCAGCATGCCAAGTGGCCAGCGCAGATTCATGACTGCAAGGCGGCGATCCGCTGGATTAAGGCTAATGCCAAAAAGTATGGCTTGGACGAAGAGCGAATTGCCGTTCACGGCACCTCTGCAGGAGGGCATCTGGTTGCGATGCTTGGTACATCCGCTGGGGTTGCGGAAATGGATGGTATGGTTGGTCCACATACAGATCAGCCAACAACGGTGCGTTGTGTGATCGATTATTTTGGGCCGACGAATTTTCTGCGGATGAATGATTATAAGAGCCGCATTGACCATGATGCCGCGGATTCACCTGAAAGCCAGTTGGTCGGTGGGCCAATTCANAAAAATAAAAAGTTTACCCTTACAGCTGATCCTATTTCTTATATTACCAAACGGGATGCATCATTTTTAATTGCACATGGGACNAAAGATATGGCAGTGCCNTACAACCAATCCGTGATACTTCATCAGGCCCTAAAAAAGGCCGGTGTTCCATCGGTGTTAATTACCGTGGCCGATGGCGGGCACGGTTTTGGGGGAGGGCTTTTAAATGAATACTTTGAAGCATTTATCGATAACCAACTAGCTGGCCAAAGGTCTNATCTTCTTAAGGATAAGACCATCACAGCGAGGGATGCNGGCCGGCGTTAAGCCTGACGAGGCGGGTATCCGTCNCTAATTCTCAGTAAAGCAGGTATTCGCTTGACGGTTTCAAGTTGTGAAACGTAGTGTATTCCGTTTAGGCGTAATTCATGGTAGGCAATTTTAAGAGCCTGTTTTCCAATGACATTGGAATCGACTTAGGTACCGCCAACTCCCTTGTTTTTGTTCGAGACCGTGGGATTGTGCTGCGTGAGCCTTCNGTTGTTGCGATCGAAGCCGGTATGACTACGGTGCTGGCAGTCGGCGAGGAGGCGAAGAGAATGTTAGGCAGGACACCGGGTAATATCGTTGCCATCCGCCCAATGAAGGANGGGGTCATCGCAGATTTTGANATCACCGAAGCGATGCTCCGCAACTTCATTCAGAAGGTGCACAATCGTAAGTTAATAGCCCCAAGGGTGGTGGTCGCTGTGCCGTCTGGTATCACGGAGGTGGAGAAGCGAGCGGTCAAGGACTCAGCTATACACGCCGGAGCCCGAGAGGTATACCTAATCGAACAGCCGATGGCCTCGGCGATCGGAGTCGGTCTTCCCGTGCACGAGCCGACCGGTAACATGATCGTTGACATCGGCGGGGGTACTTGCGAGATCGCAATCATTTCGCTTGCTGGGATTGTGTTTAGTCGCAGCTTGCGTGTCGGTGGTGATGAGTTTGACGACACGATCATGGCTTACATGAAGCGCGCCTACAACTTGATGATAGGCGAACGCACAGCAGAGGAGATCAAGATTAAGATTGGTTCGGCGTATCCATTGGATGAGGAGCTTTCATTGGAAGTGAAAGGCAGGGACCTTAGCGCAGGCCTGCCTCGAATCATGGCGGTTCGTTCCGAAGAAATCCGGGATGCACTAAAGGAGCCGATGAATAATATTCTTGAGTCCATTCGCTTGACGCTGGAGCGGTGCCCTCCTGAACTTTCAGCCGACCTTGTTGACCGCGGTATTGTCGTCGCGGGCGGTGGCGCTCTAGTCAGGGGCATCGACCAGTTGATCGCCGAGGAGACCGGCTTGCCGGTTCACATCGCTGACTCCCCNTTGACTGCAGTAGCAGAGGGGACNGGGCGCGTGTTGCAGGAGTTGCAGTTCCTGCGCCGAGTGGCCTCTTCGGGGGGAGAGTAGTGTGCGTTCGTCCCGTTTTAGAACGGGATGAAACGTTTTTTTTACAAATCAAAGCAGACAGCGGTAGGGGCGGTGCTCCTGGCGGTAATTGTTCTTCTTGTCTTTCCAGATAGCGTCCGGGCACGCCTTAAGTCTGTCATAGGCGGGCTTTTTTTACCTGCAATAGGTGTTAGCACCACTGGTCAGGCTGCGCTAGAGTCAATTGGCCAATTAGGATCTGGCGAACTCGAGTCTTTCACCGCAAATCAAGCGNCTGGAGAAGTGGNAGACGATCCCCGATCTGTTGTGGATCTCCAGATGGAAAACGCTCAACTCTTGCAGCAGGTTAACGAGTTTCGCNTTATTCATAAGTGGGAGAAACAAATTGCATGGAAAAGCAAGCTAGTCAGGGTCGTTGGGCGTGATTCGTTTAATTGGTGGCGGCGGATTAAGATTAACATGGGTGCCAACAAGGAGATTCGCCTTAACCAGCCTGTNGTCTCTGTTCAGGGTGATTTGGTAGGACGCATTTCCGAGGTGGGNCCATTGACTTCTTGGGTNCTGCTTNTCGGCGANCCGAACTGCCGGTTCTCCGCGCTGCTNAAGGAATCNCGNTCCCAAGGCGGGATTGTTTCGCCNAGACAATTCAGTGCAAATCCGAGAATGGTTGAATTAACTTATCTGCCGAATGACACCGATTTACGACCTGGGCAAAGAGTTGTGACGAGCGGTTTGGGAGGGGGGTTTCCGAAGGAGATTCCTGTTGGTTTGGTGATGGATTCTTGGACATCAAAGGATGGGTTATACATGGAGGCTCGCGTGAAGTTACATGCCGATCTAAACCAGCTTGAGACTGTGCGTGTGTTGATGGATTATTAAACAGAAAAACGTGGTTGGAAGAATTAACAAAATCGTTGTGCTGCTTATGGGAGCCTACATGATTGTTTTTTTGCAGTCGCATTGTCATGCGCCAAGGTTGTGGCTTGGTTTCCAACCGGACCTTACACCGGCGATACTGGTGTGTGCCGGGTTGATGCTGGCGGCAGGTCAGGTGACCACTACAGCGATACTTACTGGCTTGTGGCTTGACAGTCTATCTGCCAACCCGTTGGGGATAAGTGTTCTACCGTTGTTTGTTGCTGGGTGGGCTGTAATGACCTTTCGCGAGTTGATCTTGCGTGAAGAATTTGTAGTTCAATTTTATCTAGGAACCATTGCAGGTGCTGCGGTGCCGCTGTTGCAATTGTTACTGCTGCAATTGGTGGGGGAGAACCCGTTGCTGGGCTGGCAGATGACTTGGTGGTGTTTGGTTAATGCGTTATTTTGCGGAGTGGCGGTTCCGGTTTTCTGTTGTATTGTCAATATATTTGCCCGCTGGTTTTCCCACCCGCCGTATGATTCAAGCAACTGGCCCAATGAGAACCGGCAGATCGTTCGTAGAAAGACTTAATAGAGGCAGGCATTGTGTTTGTATTTGATCAGTTGCGCAGTCGGGATATTCCTATCAGGTTGATGACGGTTTTTATTCTTTGCTGCATGCTTCTATTGGCGGCAAGTTTATGGCGTCTTCAAGTAGCCTCTGGCAATGATTTCCGGGGTCAGCAGGAGAATCAATCGATCCGTGCTGTACGTTTGCCGGCAACGCGCGGTCATATANTGGATCGCCATCAAAAACCTCTTGCTAAAAACCGCTTACAGTTCGATGTGCACATGTACATCGACGCGTTACGACCGCTGTTTTATACCCATTACATGCGTTTGAAAAACGGGCGTCGACTTTTACGTGCTAAGCAGGTCGAATTAGAAAAGGAGGCTCGCTATCAAGTCGTGAGCAATCTAACCATGCATGTGAGTTTGAGGCTTGGTCAACCACTGGTGCTCAACAGGGAAACCTTTCACAATCACTATTATAAACGTCGCTATACGCCTTTGCCTGTAATGCGAGATCTTTCGCCGGTCCAGGTCGCCCGGTTTGTTGAGACAATTCATTCCGTGCCAGGAGTGGATCTTGCTGTTAATCCAATGCGGACGTACCCGAACGGAAAAATGGCATTCCATACTCTGGGTTATCTGCGGCGGCATGATGAATCTGATAGTAGTGAACAAACCCCGTTTCGGTTCCGCTATCGTCTGCCGGATTATGCTGGAGTGGATGGCCTTGAGGGAGTTTACGATGACCTACTTAGAGGTGAGGCTGGGGCTAAAACCATTAGGGTTAATAATATTAGTTACCGCACCAGTGAGGAGGTCTGGGCTTGGCCGACATCAGGCTATGATGTCGTGCTGAGCATTGACCGTGAAATTCAGTTGGCCGCGGAGACCGCGTTACAGGCTAACGGTCCTCAGACACGCGGTGCTGTGGTGGTTATGAACCCAAACACCGGTGATTTGCTTGCATTGGCGTCTTTGCCCGGTTTCGACTCAAACAAGTTCATTTCCGGTTTTTCACGCGGAGAGATTTCTGAGTTAAACGATGAGAGACTTAACCGATGGTTAAACCGTGCGACTGGTAGTGGAGGCGTAGCTTATCCACCCGGCTCCATTTTTAAGCTTATCTCTGCCGTGGCATTTCTAGAAGAGGGACTGCTTGATCCCGAGGACAAAGTGTATAATCCCGGCTATTTTCGAAACCAAAGACTATATCCTCACTATTCGCTGGATGATACCGCGCCGCCGGGAGATTATAATTTTATACGCGCGTTCAAGCGGTCGAGTAANACCTATTTTATTNATTATGCNCTTACGCCGGATGGCAGAACCGACAATTGGCGTCAGGGAAAGCGCATNCTGCTTGANTGGGGTAACCGGTTTGGTCTTGGACAAAAGACATTCACNTCACTACCCGGCAGATTAGCGAGCCCCATTCGNGAAGGNAGTGGCTACTTCCCCTCGNGGGACAACNAGTACAAACGNAAGAATCAGTTTGGTGANCAANCCNCTTGGGCGNCTGGCGACGTGGCTAANCTTTGNATTGGTCAAGGTGAAATTACCGTGACGCCACTTCAAATGGCGGTGATGACGGCGGCAGTGGCAAACGGCGGAAAGTTGTTGCAACCGCGTCTGGTGATGCGGGTTGATTCTAAAGAGCCTTTTGACCAAGATAGTAATCGCGATATTCCAATCCAAGTGCACAATGACTTAAATCTGAAAAAAGGAACCATTGAGCTCATGCACCGTGCGATGTTGGCTGATGTGGCAGACCGTGATGGTAGTGGACGAGCGGCACGTGTTTCAGGCATGTCGGTTTGCGGCAAGACCGGCACAGCTCAGAAACTTGTACCCACCGGGCAGTTCGATCCTCGGAGCGGATTGCGGAAGTTCCGAATGGATCATATTACTTGGTTTGTGTCTTTTGCTCCTGTCAATGCTCCACGCCATGTTGTTGTGGTGATGGTGGAAAGTGGTGAATCAGGTGGCACCACGAGCGCTCCGATAGCAGGGAGAATTTACCGNGCAATTCGAGAACTTGAACGAGAAAGAAAAGAAGGAGGGCCGCAGTTGGCAAAGCAATGATGCAGTCTTTTCTGGTCCAGTTTCGGAGGTTAAGNGTCGATTGGTTTATAGTCGCTGCTGTGGCCGGATTAATCTTTTTTGGTGGCGCCTTTGTTCTCAGCGCAGCGATNGACGAGTATGAGGTGAAGCCGCTTTTGGAGACCTACTTTTTTCGTCAGTTGGTATTTTATGCGGTAGGCTTGGTTATGGCAGTTTTGATCGTTGTGGTAGATTACCACCGTTTAGCTGGCTGGGCGCGTGCTGTCTATTGGTTAACGATCATTATGCTAGTGCTCGTACTTATACCCGGAATAGGCGAGGTGCGACAAGGGGCGCGTCGCTGGCTTGATCTGGGNGTAACTGTAATTCAGCCCTCGGAATTTGCAAAATTAGCGTTTATATTCGCCTTGGCTGACTTTTTGACACGGCCACACGAGGAGATGTTGATGCCGGGGGTTTTCCTGAAGGCTCTCGGAATGACCACTCTGCCATTTTTACTTATACTCAAAGAGCCGGATTTAGGCTCTTCACTAGTTTTTTTCCCGATAGGGNTTGCAATGATGTTTATTGCTGGTGTGCCGTTGCGATTTCTGGGGAANTTTCTCGGCGCATCGTCGGTTGTTGTGTTGTTTGTCATTATAAATGCTCTTTATTTTCCNGCAGATTGGCGAATTTCTTTGCAAGAATATCAGCGCCAGCGCTTGCTGGTTTACTTTAACAAGGATTTTGCTCCACTGAACGCCACCCCAGCGGAGCGTAAGGCTGCCCGTGCGTTGCAGCGAGAGCGTACGCATAACATTAGGCAGGCTGAGATTTCTGTCGGCTCAGGAGGTTTGATAGGAAAAGGGTGGGGGCAGGGGCCGCAGACCAGATTAGGCTATCTGCCTAGGGGTGTGGCGCACAATGACTTCATCTTCTCCGTNATCGCGGAGGAGACTGGTTTTTTGGGCAGCATGAGTGTGCTGTTGCTTTATACAGTTATCCTACTTAAAGGGATGCAAATTGCAGCCTTGGCGAGGGATCGCCTTGGCAAGCTTTTGGCGGTGGGGGTTGTGACCCTCATCTTTTGCCATGTTTTTGTGAACATTGGTATGCATCTGCGGTTGGTGCCTGTGACGGGAATTCCGCTGCCGCTGTTAAGCTATGGCGGATCCTCAGTGTTGAGTTCACTAATAGCCATTGCTGTCCTGCAAAANATACAACTACATAGAAATACATAATAAAATATCATGGGAGANAAGAAAGCATTTGGCCGCGGTAGAAAACGAGGTATGTCATTCAAGCCGTCTGGAGGTCGTATTCGCAAACCAGATCGCAATAGTCTTAAGGCGCGTGAAAAAGTGGAAACAATTCAGACCGCACAGGACGAAATTTATAACACCCGCCAACACCTTGCAGAGATTGTGCGAGCAGAAAACAGGGCCCACGGCTTACCGCCGGATGCTGATCTCGAATCACCTAAGGCTCAAAGACAGCATGACGGTGGTTCAAAGGAAGGCAAACAATCTATGCAAGCAGAGTCCTCAGGGCAGGGAAGGCAGTCTGGCGGTTTTGAACCGGTAAAGTTACCAGAAGAACCAGCTGTTTCTATTGNAGCTAAACTGCAGCGGGGCGCAAAAAAATTCGTTAGCAAAGTCAAAGGTGTGTTCCGGCCGATTCAGCACAGCCACAAAGAGGTGCTTATAAACGCAGAATCGCTTGAAACCCGTGTGGCTGTGACAGTAAAGGGCCAACTTGAGAACCTTACGATAGAGCGCGTTGATGACCTTCGAATGGTCGGAAGCATATATAAGGGAAAAATCCGTAATCTTGAGGATGGGCTTAAGGCTGCCTTTGTGGATATAGGTTATGAGAAAAATGCTTTCTTGCATTATTGGGATATCATTCCTAGCCCGCTCGATTCTTCGTACGACGTGGTTGANCGGGGNCGTCGTAAGAAAGATAANCCTAAAATTACTAACAAGGACATTCCAAAAAAATATCCAACTGGTACGGAATTAACGGTGCAAGTTACCAAGGGGCCTATTGGAACCAAGGGGCCACGTGTGACGACTAACGTCCTATTGCCTGGCCGTTACCTCGTCTTGCTCCCTAACTCCGAACAGTCAGGAGTCTCTCGTAAAATTGAAAATCGTGAGGAAAGATTACGACTAAAGAAAATCGTTCGTGAATTAGCCATTCCTGAAGGGATGGGAGTGATCATCCGAACAGCGGGTCAAGGCCAAAAGTTTCGTTTTTTTGTTCGTGACTTGACTTATTTACTTCAGAATTGGGAGAANGTTACCGAACGAGTAAAANCNCAGCCAGCTGGAACCTGTGTCTTTGAGGAACCGGATCTCATCGAACGGACGGTTCGTGATTTTTTGACTGAGGACGTCGAGCGTATTGTTATTGACAACGTCNCAGAGGCNGAGCGAGTCAAAAATCTCATCTCTCGCATTTCTAAGAGGTCTCTCGACAAGGTGCACCGCTATCCCTACTCGGAACCCATATTTGACCGGTTCGGGGTAACTCGCCAACTGCAGACCGCTTATTCTCGCAAAGTTATGTTACCCAGCGGAGGGTACATAATCATTGACGAAACTGAAGCGTTGGTCGCGATTGATGTTAATACCGGTAGCCATCGGTATAAGGGCAACAATAAGAAGGAAAAGGACAAAACACTGCTTCAAGTNAACCTTGAGGCAGCTGAAGAAGTTTGTCGTCAACTCAGACTCCGCAATATAGGAGGATTGATAGTATTGGATTTTATCGACATGAAATCTTCTCGAGACCGACGCGATGTATTCAACCGTGTTCGCGATGGCCTCCGGAAAGACAAGGCTAAGTCCCATGTTCTTCCAATTTCTGACTTAGGACTAATGGAGATGACACGTCAGCGTCAGTCCGAGAGCGTTCGGGATTCCGCNTACAGTGATTGTGAATACTGTCGGGGNCGNGGCAAACTGAAGAGCCCNTTGACAATGAGTGTCGAGATTCAGCGCAAGCTAGGAGAGATCATCAAGAAACGAGATAAGCTAAAGAAGCGCCGCGAACAGGAGTCTGATTTTAAACTTCGCGTCAATGTGCATCCGTCGGTTCTTGAGCGACTTCGCAATGAGGACGAGGACATCTTTATCGACATGGAAAAACGTTATCTAGTGAAAATTTCATTTCGCGGTGCGGAAAATCTCCATCCGGAGGAGTTTGAAGTTTTCGACGNCATCAGCGATCAGCGCTTGGCCAAGGCTGAGTTTTAGTATTAAGTTAATCCATGAAAAACATTATTTAATGCGATTATCGCTCTAGTCTAATTTTTTGCCCTTTAAAGCTGGTTAACGGTGATTATACGGATCACCTCCTCAAGGCTGGTTACCCCGCGCTGTACTTTTGCAATTGCGTTCTGCCAGAGCGTAGTCATGCCCTGCTCGATTGCNATGTTTCGCAACTTGCTAGTCCGTAGTTTCTGGATAATTCCTTCGCGTAAAATTTCGTTGGTGTTTAGAAATTCTGTCACAGCGACTCGGCCATGGTAGCCGGTTTGTGAGCAGCTTTCGCAGCCGATGCCAGTGTAAAAGGTAGTCTCATTTACGAATGACTCCGGTAGCTGTGTGAGATGCTCGGGATTGGGTTTTGTCTCTGTTTTGCAGTTTGAGCAGATGGTTCTTAATAGTCGGAGACCCAACACTCCGGTAATGCTAGAGGCCAGAAGGAATGGCTCAATTTTCATGTTTATGAGTCGAGCAAAAACCCCGGCTGTGCTGTCGCTGTGTATGGTGCTAATAACCATGTGTCCAGTCAATCCGGCTTGCACAGCGATTGCTGCGGTATCTGGATCGCGAATCTCGCCAATCATAATCACCTCCGGGTCCTGCCTCATCAGAGATCGAAGCGCCTTGGGATAGGTGAAGCCGCGTGAGTTGCTTACTTGCGACTGGCTGATCATCGGGAGGTTGAATTCCACCGGATCTTCCACCGTGCTGATACTAATTGTTGGTCCATGTGACTCGATTAAGTGGCAGAGTGCCGAATATATAGCTGTGGTTTTTCCTGATCCGGTAGGTCCATTTAGCAGGATGAGCCCGCTGGGCTGGTTGATGATTTTCCTAAATTCGTCAATGGTCCCGGACTCGAAACCGAGTGACTCAAGGTTGAAACTCCGGTTGTTAGGATCGAACAATCGGATAACAATTTTTTCACCGCGCACGGTAGGGAAAATAGAGACCCTTAGTTCAACGTTTGCGTAATCTGGGCTAGCTGGGGCTCTGCCTTCTTGAGGTAGTTCCGTCTCATAGGTAGTTAAGTCGGCCATTACCTTAAGTCGGCCAGAGATTCTATCGAGTAGTTCATGTGGCAAATGTGTTAACTCACACAGGATCCCGGAGACTCGTAGGCGAATTGGTATTGTGCTTTCCCAAGGCTCAATGTGTATGTCGCTGGCTTTCTGATGGACGGCATCAAGAATGATGTTGTTAACCAGCACCGCGATGTCAATCTGCTCAAATGATTTAATAGCCCGAATATAGTTCGAAGTTAGATCCATAACTGATTGGGATTTCTAGCAGCTACATCGCTGCCGGTCATCTTCTTTTTTGGCATCAACCTCCGATAAGGCTCATTGTCCGTTCAGGCTGAACATAGTCTGGCTGGTTGATTCGGTGTCCTTTTTCTTTACGAAGGACAATTTGTTTTAGTCGATCTGTTAGAGTTTCGTTGCTGTACGAGTTGTGTCTCAAAATAGATTTAAGATCGTGCTCGTTATGGCTGAATAGGCAGGTTCGAATTTTGCCATCGGCTGTGAGTCTAATTCGGTTGCAATTGCCACAAAATGGTTGAGTCACCGGTGCTATGATACCGATTTCAGCTTTCCCTTGGCCAAGCGACCATCGGGTAGAAGTTTCGGATAGATGGTTGGAATGTAGAGGAGTGAGGTGGTGTAGGGAGTGCAGGCGCTTCTCAATCTCTGCTGCAGAGACGACATGGCTTCGCCGCCAAACATGCTGGGAGTCCAGCGGCATGAATTCGATAAATCGCATAATGATTTGTTCGTCTATAGCAAATTGAGCTAGTTGCGGTATCTCTTGGTCATTGAGTCCGCGGATGATCACCGCATTTATTTTCACCGGGGACAAATCAAGTGATTTGGCTAATCGAATCGAATCTAGCACGTTAGCTAGTCCGTCGTAGCCGGTAATTTTTTTGAAGTTAGCCCGGTCAAGCGAGTCGAGACTAATGGTTACTCGGTCTAGACCGCTCAACTTGAGTCTCTTAGCCAATCGTTTGAAATTTGTGCCGTTTGTGGTTAGCGATAGGTCGCGGATAGTTCTAATGCTGGCTATTTGCGCGATTAGCCAATCTACATTTTGTCGTAGTAAAGGTTCGCCACCAGTTATGCGTATCTTATTCACGCCAAGCTGAGATGCAACACGGACGATCTGAATTATCTCTTCATAATTAAGAATTTGTGATCGTGGTTTCCACGGGTAAAGCGGCTTCTTAACAGTTTGAGATACTGGTTCGGTCGTTTCAGTGCTGGTTGGTAGAAAACGCTTTGCCGCTTCCTCAGTTTCTGGAAGGCAGTATACACATTTGAAGTTGCACCGATCTGTAATACTGATCCGAAGATCACCTATGATGCGGTTGTGAGTGTCCTGAAGGGCGCCAGAACGGCTCATGGGTTTGGGTCAGAGGAGGCGGAGTTGGTCTCGGAAGGAACAATTTTGACCGTGCCATCGCGTTTGATTTCCACATTGAGGTCGGCTGAGCTTGAATTGCTCGAATTCTGTTGCTTCTTGTTCATCCCCATTAATCGAGCGCCGCCTTTTTGTCTAGCTCCCCCGTAGAATCCTCGTCGAAGCCATTCTAATTTTTTTGAGGCCATAAGTTCCACCTGCAACTGCTGTACTTTCTGTCGTAGCACAACAATGTCCTGAAACTGTTTTTCTAACTCAGCTTTCTCTGCAATGAGTTTGTCCCGCTCTCTTAGTAGGTGATCTCTATCTTCTTCCGCTGACTCTAGCTGTCGACTAATAGCGTCAATAGCTTGGTCTTTTACGACCATCTGATTATTGAGGCTTTTGATTTGAGAATCATAGTCGCGGTTTTTATTTTGAGCTGAATTGAGTTCGTTATTCAGTGCACTTATTTTTTCGTCCTTGGCACTTAACTCTTCAGCCATTTGTTCCATGACTCGTGCATTTGCAGCGATTTCAATATTGTGTTTGGCTACTTCCTTGTCGTATTTATTAGTTAAGTCTGACAGGGAGGATGTTGCTGATCCGAGTTTAGCCGTGAGTTCATCCTTGGCAGTCTGAAGTGATTTTTTTTCCGTATTTAAACCATCAATTACTTTTTTCTGATCACTAATAGTTGTTACTTGTTGCCCGATTGTTTTGTTGGCGTTAGAGAGCATGACTACCATTACTGCTCCGCCTATCAGCGCGGCCACCGCCACGAAAACTGTAGTATTACCTTTCATTGTTGGGAGAATAATGCATCAGCCTATTTTTCGAGGCAACTCTTATTTATAGCGTTTATTTCCAAATTTCGTCCATTCTCTGTAAGG
>PBKH01000036.1 GCA_002721375.1 Verrucomicrobiales bacterium | reverse complement strand
GGTAAAGGATCAGGCTGAATATCCGCGCCACCGCCAAGTTTAGAGGAGGAGACATATAGGATATCTTTTCCAGCTACAGGCGTTGAAATGGTTTCGCGTGAAAAACCAGGGACGAACCATTTCTGTGTACCATTCTCCATGTCGTATCCACTCACGCGGCCGTTGCCTAGGACGACTAGATCGGTGCCCATACTATGTTGCCAAACGATGGGAGTGGACCAGCCGCTGCGATGAAAAGGCCGCGGTATTTCCCAGGCAACCATGCCATTAGTCTTCCTGTAGGCAATGACTTTAGATTGACTCAGGCGGCTATCCGGGAGGTTTGCATCATTATCTAATACCATTATGACAAGGTCGTCGTGAGCAATCGGAGAGGTTGACATGCCATAAAGCGTTCTTGGGGTTGGAATCGGTTTTTTCCAGAGTTCTTTGCCTTTTAGATCGTGGCAGAGCAGGCCGTATGAACCGAAGTATGTGAATACACGGTTGCCGCTTATCAATGCCGTTGAAGCGGCGGGGTGGCTAGCTTTGTGGACTTTCTCAAGTTCGACCTTTGGAGCCTTTTTTTTCCAGAGGAGTTTGCCGTTTGCTTTATCCAGTGAAATGATGACAAGCCGGTCCTTGTCCAAACCGGTGAGGAAAACGTTTTCGGCTGAGAGAACAGGCGCGGAAAAACCAGGGCTGACGTCGGTTTTCCAAGCGAGATTTTTGTTGGATGGTTTAACTGGTGGTCGACTAACCTCGGCCAAGCCGGATCCGTTCGGGCCACGGTATTGGTTCCAGTTTGCGGCATATGTTTGAGCAAGCGCAAGGTTAAGCAGGATTGCTAAAAATAGTGATGGTCGATTCATTTGACTCAGGGAAAACGAAACGAATTCGGGTCGAAGTGCAAGCGGGAATCTCTTGCAATCTATCGACGTGGTAATTTTGGCTCGCGGTTTAGTGCATAGCCCCGGTACCAGATTTGATCCCACAACCCGCGTAGTGTGACCTTGTCTACATGTCCATCAGCAAAACCCGCGTTGATTCCGAAGTTGTGGCGATTAACAAAAAATCGGCGCATGCCATTGTCTGTGTGAGAGCCGGAATAATCCGGTGGTGGTGCGTTGTCGGGACGAGGCCAAGCGTCGACCCAGTTGCCGTCACCGTAAACAGGTACTCCTGAGTTAGCGTTTGAAAATTGTTCCCAATATTTCTGTTTTTCATCACTCGTTTTGGGCGCGTAGTAGCTACCAATTGGATCCTGCATAAATGAGTTGATCGTATAACTTCCTTCTGCATACGACTTACCGAAATTACCCCACCAGTAAGACCAGTTTGTCTTATTGTCACCACGGGGAAGGCCGCCTGCTGTTCCTTTGGAGCGGGTTTTTACCACTGGACAAATAACAGTCTTCATCGCGCCGTTATAGGCTGCTTGAGGGTCTTTAACGTAACGCTTGTCTCCGAGGTATGGGGCGATGGCGTGGAACCAGTAAGGTTTGGATGGGCCTAAGACCTGCAGCATTCGACCTTCGTGATCATCGCAGTAGTAGATTGTTCCCAATGTAATTTGCCGAAGGTTGGATTTACAACCGGCACTGTTTGCTTGTTCCTTGGCCTTGGCCAAGGCCGGTAGTAGTAAGGCGGCCAGTATGGCGATGATGGCTATAACCACAAGCAACTCAATCAGGGTAAAGCCGGTTTGACGGTGTTTCATGCCGGCGATTAGGGCTATCTAGTCAAGCAGTGTCAACTGGGAATGCTTGCGGCGGAGAGACTTTTTGTAACTTTTGCGTTTGTCCGGCGTTAACTATAATAGTCATAGAGTTTGAATGACAAGATTCATTAACCAGAAAAACAAAGGATAGGATATGAAAATAAAGAATATAGGAACATTCGCTGCCACTGCTTTAATCACTGCCAGCCTTAATATTGTTCAAGCAGAGGAGGGTAAAAAAACAGCCGTCAAAAAGAACAATCGGCCGTCGCGCGAAGCCATTGTGAAACGGTTCGACAAGGATGGCGACGGCAAGTTGAACGAGACAGAACGCAAAGCTGCTACAGTTGCGGTAAGGAAACGGTACGGTCGTGAAAGCGACCGGGCCAGTGAAAGCGACCTACGCCGTCAGCGTGTCGAGACAGCTCGCAAGAAAATTAGTGCTGCGATGAAAGCCGGCGAAATAACAGAAAAACAAGCTAAACAACGAATGGCGGCATTGAAGAAGCGAATCAGCCAGAGCCAATCGAAAAGTGGCAACAATCGAGCCAAGAGTGATAGTGATCGTTCCAGGCGAGGGGGTGACTACCGAGCACGCTTGATGAAGGAGTTCGACAAGAACGGGGATGGCAAACTTGATGAGGCAGAACGCAATACTGCTCGAAAGTCGCTTTCCTCCTCACGCAGTCGTGGTGGCTCAGAAAGGGCAGAACGCAGCCGTAAGCGCGACAACGCTCGTGCAGCTGACCGCAGGAGGCGGGGTGGGGATGGTGAGAATTTCGAGCGCCGGCGCACCGATCGACGTAAAAGAGATTAATTAAATCTGGTATTAGGAATTGATAAAACGCCGGGCATCAGCTCGGCGTTTTTGTATACACCATGCTTTTAATACACTTTTATGATTGGTAACTATCCGGTCGAATCTGTGTTCGCTGTTTTTCATGAAGACAAATAAGTTCGAATTTCTACATGTACTGTCTGTCAAGACTCGATTATTTCTGCAGCCTGTTTTTGTTTTGTTTTGGCTCGGGCTTGGTCAAGCTATAGGACAGGCACAAATCACCAAGGTTGGCCAGGTGGCATGGGACTTTGAGCTAACAAACCGACAAACAGGACAGCCTCTGAAGTTAAGCGATTACGCAGGGCATGTTGTTGTGCTCGATTTTTTTGCTTGGTGGTGTGGGCCATGTCGAAGTTCTACTCCCGATCTGGAGAAAAAAGTAAACCAATATTTCAATCAACGGGACGGTAATCGATATGGCGTTCCAGTGGCGGTTATTGCTGTTAATACTGAGGCTAGTTATCCAGATAGGACCGATCAATTTATAAAGGCTTCAGGTTTAAGACTATCTGCTGATGATCCGCTTGGGGAGGCCTATGGCCAGTTTGATGAGGAAGGATATATTCCATTGTTTGTAATCATTAATGGTGTTCCAGGAAATAGCGACTACAAGCAATGGGAAGTAATTTACAAGAATGTCGGTTATGAAGGTTCAACCGCTTTTCAAAAAATCATCAATAAAGTTAAACTAGGCAAGCTTAAGCAATCTGTGCCCAAATTCATTATTCAACCAAAAAGTGTGTATGTTGAAGGCTTAAGCGAGGTGGTTTTTCGTGGGGTGGCTGATGGATGGCCGCTGCCTGAGTATAGATGGTTTCGTAACGGAATGCCTCTAATGGGTGAGACAAACGATAGGTTGATTCTGGAGATGGCCTGGCCTGATGATGTGGGGGAGTATTGGGTTGTTGCCAAAAATAAAAACGGAGAAACCCGAAGTGATGTTGTACAATTGAATCTTAATAGAGCAGAAGATCCAGATTTGAACGAAGCACTTGATTTGAACGAAGCAATTTTTGCAAGCGGCAGTACATTTAAATGGGTTCGACAAACAGAGGTAACTTCAGATGGTGAAGATGCACTTTTGATGACCGGTCTGCCGGATTGGAGTAGTGAAGTAAAATACGCAGAACTAAAAACTCGTGTTGAAGGTCCGGGTGAGTTGACATTTAAGGCTAAAATTGAGGGCGAACTCCAGATTTTTCGGGCGTTTCTTGGAGAGGGGAGTATCTGGGGCGGTGATTTTGTGACTGTTCGCGATACTGCCATGGATTGGAAAGAGTATGAAATCGGCGTGCCAGATGGTTTGCATACTTTGACGTTTATGTTCCTTCAGGGCCCAAAGAATGGTGACAATGATAGTTCGTTGTGGCTGGATGATGTGAAGATTATCCTATTAGAAAAGCCGCAACCAGAGACTAGCCTAAAATTCATACGGCTGGTCGATGGAGTGTTTAAGGTGAAGTTTGACGCTATTCCAAAAAAAGTATACCAGTTGCAACACAGTGAAAACCTGACGGACTGGCAGTTGTATCGTGAATTGAAACCCGATCAGGTAGAGGCGGACATGGAAATACTGATCATTCCGGAGTCGACTNGTCGATTTTANCGTTTGAAGTCGGACTAAANTTTTAGCACCAACGAACNTGAATGCTATGAAAACGGCGTCTTTTTTCTTTCCTAGATAGGTTCTTGAAGTGAAACTTTAAGTTTTTTTACGCGTATTGTTAAAATCATGGTACGATTTAATGTCGTTTTGACAGCGGTTTTAGTGCTGTTCGTTCTTCCGTTTAGCCAAGTGGAGGCGCGAGTGATTATCAGTGAGTTTCTTGCTGTCAATGACAAGGGCTTGAAAGACAGGGATGGGGATCGTTCTGATTGGATTGAGATTCATAATGTCGGCAGGGAACTGGTCGATCTTGCAGGCTGGTTTTTGACGAACGACATAAAGGACATGGGCGGCTGGAAGTTTCCCTCAGTNAAGATCGAGTCGGGAGGGTTTCTCCTTGTTTTTGCTTCAGGGAAAAACCAAGCCAATAGCAGTGAGGAGTTACACGCGGATTTCAAACTGAGTGGTGGAGGAGAGTACCTTGCCCTGGTTAAGCCGGATCGGCGAACTGTGTCTCACCATTTTGTAATGAAATACCCTAAGCAGCAGGATGATGTGTCATATGGAGTTCCGGTTGATTGGAAACCAAATGACAATTCGGTGACCACTGTAATTGGGAACACGGTTTTTTTCTTGCAGCCCACACCGGGTGCTCCCAATGGATCGAAGTTGGCTGGCCGAGTAGCAAAACTTACATTCAGTCAGCCTCATGGATTTTACGGGGAGCCTTTCAAGTTGGGCATCACCTCGGAGACACCTGGAGCTGTGGTGCGCTATACAACCGACGGTTCGATGCCGACAGCGGACAGTGGACAGGTTCTGGAGGGTTTACTTACGGTTGGTCGAACTACGGTGATCCGTGCGGCAGCGTTCAAACTGGGCCACAAGCCAACGAAGGTAGTGACACAGACCTATCTATTCTTGAAGGATGTGGTTCGGCAGTCTCCCGACGGCTTGCCGCCGGNAGGGTTTCCCTATGAGTGGGGACCAAACCGAGTGGATTATGGAATGAACCAGGATGTGGTCAACGATGAGCGATATCGTGACAAGATTTTAAAAGGTTTGATAGCTATTCCTAGTTATTCGCTCGTAATGGATTTGGCCGACTTGTTCGGAGAGGAGCAAGGCATTTACGCCAACGCGAATGAGGATGGCAGAGATTGGGAACGGCATTGCTCGCTGGAGAGGATATCGGATAGCGTAGGGAAGGGGTTTCAAGCGAACTGCGGCATTCGCATACGAGGCGGTTTCAGTCGAATGTCAAGTAACGCCAAACATGCCTTTCGGTTTTTCTTTCGCAGCGAGTACGGTCCGGCAAAACTTAGGTATCCAGTATTCGGTAAAGGAGCCGCGCAGGAGTTTGACAACCTAGACTTGCGTACGTTTAGTAACTACTCTTGGAGCCTTAGCCACGACCCACGTTGTACTTTCATGCGGGACCAGTTTAACCGTGATCTACAATTGGCCATGGGGCAGTCGACAGCACGGGGACATTTCTGTCACCTTTACATCAACGGCCAGTATTGGGGGCTGTTTAATGCCTGCGAAAGACCGGAGGCNTCTTTTGGTGAATCGTATTTCAAGGGNAAGGCGGAGGATTTCGACGTAATCAAGATCGGTCGCGGCCGCGGCCGGGGNGAGGGGAACACTCAGTATGGGTTATTTGCCACGGATGGCAACCTTGATGCGTGGGAACGGCTTTGGCGCGCCTGCAAAGCAGGTGTCGAAAACGATGCGGCTTACCAGAAGCTATTGGGCAACGAGCCCGACGGGACACGCAACCTCGATTATGAGGTGCTAATTAACCCGGACAACCTGATCGACTATATGCTGGTGATTTTTTACGGTGGCAACCTCGATGCGCCTATCACTTCCTTCGGGGCTAACCGTTCTGCAAACAACTGGTACGGTATCCGAAACCGCAACGGTGACGAGGGGTTTCGTTACTACGTCTGGGACGCCGAGCACACATTTCTGAAANTTGACGAGGATCGCACCGGCCCGTACCCGGCGGGTGANGAGTATGCACGCAGCAATCCGCAATGGATCTGGCAGCAATGTCTGCACAATGCAGAGTTCNGAATGCGGGTTGCGGATCGCGTTCACAGGCATTTCAACAACGGCGGCGTGTTGACGCCTGAGTCGGTCGTCCGTTTATTGAACAAAAGGGTAGAAGAACTGCGTTTGGCAGTCATCGGTGAGTCTGCTCGATGGGGTGATCCACATCGTACAAACTGGGCTCCTCTCTCGCGTGACGGTGGTAACAATCGGCCGCGAACTTTAGACGATGACTGGGAACCGGAGGTGAAGCGCTGGTTGAACGAGTTTATACCGGAGCGGTCGCGAATTGTGGTCGGCCAACTCTGGAAGCATGGNNTGATTCCCGATCTCAAGGCGGCGCGTNTGGGTAAGCGNGGNGGTGTGGTTGATTCCGGCTTTGAATTGGAGATGTCTGCCACTCAAGGCGAGCTATACTACACAATGGATGGCTCTGACCCACGCCTGATCGGGGGCGGGGTTTCACCGGCGGCAAAAAAATATACCAAGCCTGTNCGCATTACCAGAAACTGCAGGATAAATGTGCGCGTACTATTTAGGAATGAATGGAGTGCTATTGATGAGCTGCCATTCGAGGTGAAACAGAAACAAGTCGCTAGGAATTTGAAGTCATGAAATCAACTGGATCTATCTTTACCCTCCTACTGCTGGTTGCCGTGCCTATTGCCAAGGCTTATCAACCATCCGATGTGTATACGGCCCTGTTGGCCAAATACGATGCCGACAAGGATGGCCGACTTGATAGTGTTGAGCGTGAAACCATTCGTACCGACCGTTTAAAACCCAAGTCGAGCGAGCGTTCGTCCCGCCGCCGGTTTCGCTACCCGGATGAGATCATCGNCCGGTTCGACAGAAATGATGACAACGAGCTTGAAGGGGAGGAGTTTGAGACCGCACGTCAATGGGTTGACAAACGATTCAAGGAAATCAACGCCGAATACGATGCTGACAAAGATGGTCGCCTAAATACCGCTGAACGGGCTGCGTTGTCGAAGCAGATTGAGGCTGGTAAGTTTGATGAAATGGGATGGTTGACACGATACCTCGTCCGCTCTCCCAGAAGTAGTCGTGGTGATCGAAACAGGGACATGCGTCAAGACGAGTCCGTTCAATCTCGCTTGGGTATCATGCGCCGTAGCGACAAGGATGGCGACGGGCGGTTGAGTGAAGAGGAACTGTCCATTGCACGAACAGCATTGAAACAGTTCGAGGCCGAGATTGAGCGCGAGAGGAGAACCGGTATCCGACGTGTTCCAAGTCGTGAGCGTCGGTAAGGTGCATTAACGATCAGGGCACCAGTAACTCAATGCTGTCGGAGTGGATCCAGCCCTTTTGGCTGAGTCCTGTCTCAATCTCAAGAAACTCCCCCTTGCGATCGTGCACTCGCAATTCCGTCCCATCCGGTGTCTTGAACGATTCCGGTGATTCCTCCAGTGGTCCATTACGAATGACTGCCATTGGCACAATTACAAACCCTCGTTCGTCGAGAAAGTGATCAGCCGACGCCATTGCCAGCAGAATTACACTGACCAGTGCGCTTACTGTGGGTAGCAGTATCCAGGCCGGCTTGCCTGCGAAGGCGTTCGGCTTGAGTTGTCTTGTTGCAAGNAGTAGCAAAAGAAGGGTCACCNTACCTGAAGCCAGAGCGGTCCATTCGCCAAGNGAAATTTGTCGAAGCAAACGCTGTCNTAGAGTGGGCGGGGGAGGCTGAAGGCTGACCTTCTCGCGGGCAAAGCGCAAGTTAGCTATGGTTTCTGGGTTGCGAGGGTCGAGCCNCATTGACTGATGATAGGNGGCTATTGCTTTGCCAAGCTGGTTTGCCTTGAAGTGGGCGTTACCCAAATTGAAGAACAGATTGGCAGATACACCGTTTGTAGTGGCAGCCTGGTACAGTGCTGATGCTTCTTTAAAGCTTCCGGTTTCATACAGTCGGTTGGCTTTATCAAATTGCGCCTCATTGGCGAAGCAGTGGCTAACAGTGAGCAAGCCCCAAAAAAGAAGGCTAAGCAATTGGCCAAGCTGGATTCGTGCTTGGTTTAATTGACTGTTCATTTGAGAGCGTCGATCAGTGCTTTTAGAAGATCGAGATCAGCTTTCAGTTCTCCGGTGGTCTGTGAACCGGCGTAACTGGCTTGGTCGCTTGCAGTAAATAGCTGCAGGATCTTGTCTCGTAGTTCCGCGCTGATGTGTTGGTGTGCGTTAGAGCTGTGGACAATGTCGCCCGTGATGCCTTCTGCAGGGATGTCAAGTTTCAGTCCGATCTGTTCGCGTAGCAAATCCGCCAATTCTGTATGAAATAAGCCAGTCTCACTGCTTTCTGCCAGAGCTTCTAGCTTGGCCAAGCCAGTTCGAGTGCGTTCATTGACCTGTCGCTCCCGGCGCAGCTTTGGGTTGCTGGCTAGAGAGTTAGTCTGCCGCCGCCACGACATTGCACCTAGCCATAGAAGCAGGGGTATGGATTGCAGTAGCCAGTAGCTTGGCCGTGTAATAAGTGGGGACGCTTGGCTAAGTGAGCCGAGGTGATGCTTGATGTTCGCGATGTCATTCTGCTGAGGCGTCTTCGGGCGCTCCGTCTCCTGCNCTGAATTGCTGGCAACTACTGGGGTGATTGGCTGTTCCCCAGGTTTGACATTTAGCGGAAACGGCCCTTTGGAGAGCACGCGGTATTNCCCTGNGACAGGATCGAAATAGGGGAACTCAATCCGGGGCACTTCGTCAATTGTGTCGCTCTCGGGGATCACGACCTGCTCAAATGCCCGTGTGCCAAGCAGGCCAANCGGGTTGTCTTTTCTGGTGTTTACGGAGGGCTCGTAGCTCTTGAATCCGGGCCAGTCGAGTTTAGGTAGGTTGAGAGACTCGACGGCTCCCTGGCCGGAGATTTGAATGCTTACAGTGATGGGATCACCAACCGTTACTTCAAGAGGTGATGCTTTTGCCTGCATCGTGTAACGGCCTACGGCACCGTTGAAGTCTTTCGGCTGTCCAGCGACTGGCAGAGCCTTGACGTTGATCGGCTGCGCTTCGGCATCGAGCTCGACCGGGACCTGCTGATAACGGTCAAAAAAACCGTCGAACGGATCGTTAAACGGACTNCGCCGGCTTTGGCGTTTGCGCACNCGTAGTACCATGCTTTGTTTCACCGGGCCGAGTTTTAGTGCACCTGCCTTGAGCGGTGTGGCGGCAGTTTGAAATGTGAGCACCTGATAAATGCGGTTGCCTTTTTGCATCCGCGATGTCTTGTGCTCTGGGAATGCGGCGATATTAAAGCCATCGGCGGTCAGTTGAGGTAATTGCACATTCACACCGTCGATGTAATAAAGTTGAATCTCAACAGGGATTATCTCGCCGACATAAGCTTCTCTTTTGCCAGGCATTAACCGGACGAAGGCGTATTGCGACAGGCCGTCGTCACTTTGGGACTGTTGCCCAGCTGGTAGCACGCGGAGNTTGAGAGGATTGGGTCTTAGTAGGCTTGTTTCGTGTCGAATTTGGATTGGAGAGATGGAATAGTTTCCTGGCTTAAGAGGCGTGACTAGGTAGTTGAGTGTGTAGGAGGAGGATCGTTTGCCGTTGGCAAACTGGAATTGCCGGGANGTGCCAGCATTGGCAAAGCGTAGGCCAGGAATTGNTGGCAATACCGGCTGGGACGTTGGCGAGAAATCAGTACAAACGATTGCCAATGTGACGCTTTCCCCTACCGAAGTTGTGCTGCGGTCAAGACTGGCGCTCACCTTTTGACCAAACGCGTTATCCGAAAAGATNAAAAGAAANAATAATGAGAGGATCTGCCTCATTTTACCAGTTTTTAATAATCCCTCGCTTGTTCGCTTTACCTTTTTGCACAGGACGGTATATCAGCGAGCGTTCCTGCTGCTTAAGGGTATCGAGGAGCTGGCGCACTTGCTCAGGGGTCATCTTGCCATTCGGTTTCACTTGACCGGCATCCCTCTGTTCCTGCCCTTGGTTGGGTTGAGGTTGCTTTTTTTTATCATCACCAGTTGAGTCGCTTTGTTTTTGCTGCTCCCCTTGTTTTTCCTGTTCTGAATTCTGGTTCTGCTGATCTTGTTTTTCCTGTTCTGAATTCTGGTTCTGCTGATCTTGTTTTTCCTGTTCCTTATTGTTGTCGCTTTGTTGTTGCTGGTTCTGCTGTTGTTGTTTCAGTTGCTCAAGCCGTTTTTTGACGATCTCAGTGTTGAACCGAGCATCTTCGTCTTCCGGGGTGTCCTCGAGTTGTTGGCTAAGTTTAAGCGCGCCCTCGTATTTTTTGAGGGAATCAATCCACTGTTTAGCCTTGTCATCTGGGTTGTCGGTGGTTTCACCCAGTCGGAACATCGTGTTTCCCAAGTTGTAAAACGCCTGTTGCTGTAACGGGAGCGGTGTTTCGGGCGAGGCGAGGGTTGAATTGAAATGATTCCGCGCTTTATCAAAGTNTCCGGCACGGTAGGCGGCAGCTCCTGCGTTGTAATAGAGACGGGCATCTTGTGAACCGGAGGTGAGGTTGGCTTCGATCTGTTCTTCATAGAGCTGCAATGCCTTAGAAAAATCATTCTGTTCCATCGCGCGACGGGCTTCGNCAGGCGAGGCNAAGCAAGCCATGGGGAGCCAAAGTAGGCCAAGCACTGTCATAGCAGCGTTTCGGTTTGTTGGTGATGTGCGNTGTCCCTCGCCGAGCAACATTTCGACAATAAGAAGTATAATGGCTAGGCCAAGCGGCCACTGAAAACGCTCTATGTACCGCTTTGTCATCTGGTTTTCAACCCTGTTCGGTGTCAACCCAGCTAGGCCNGCCTCGTAGAGCCGTTCCATTGTGTCGGCCCCCTGAAGTGGTAAATAAAATGCGCCAGTGTCTGTCGCAAGCTCACGCAAAAGTGTCTCATTCAGCCGCGATTTGACGACATTTCCGTTCTCATCCTTGAGAAACTCGAGCCGGCCTGTCTGCGGGTCGGGTAATTGAATGAGTTCCCCCTTGGCTGAGCCAAGGCCGATNGTGAATATTTTTAGGCCTATGTCTTTTGCTTTTTGGGTGGCATCGGTTACTCCATCCAAGTGATCCTCACCATCTGTCATCAGCACAAGTACCTTGTGGTTNTCTTCTTCCTTTTTAAANGTCTTAACCGCCTCNGTAACCGCCTCGCCGATGCCAGTGCCGCCTTGTGGAATGATGTCAGTGGACAGGGAGTTGACATTTTGTACGAAGGCGTTTCGGTCGATTGTCAGTGGGCATTGCAGAAAAGCAGTGCCGGAGAAGGCGATTAGGCCGAGTCGATCTCGCTTGGCCAAGCGCATTAGGTCAAGCACTGCCAGCTTCGCCCGTTCGAGCCGGTTCGGGCTTTGATCAGTAGCCAACATGCTGCGCGAGGTATCAACGGCGACTAGGATGTCAAGGCTGCGCGTCTCGGTCTTATGCAACTCGTAGCCACTCTTGGGACGGGCTAGCGCGGTGAAAAGCAGCAGTACNACACATAGTANAAGCGCTAGTTTGATTTTGCGCCGGGCTTTAGAGAGGCCTAGAGTAAGCTGCTCTACTAGTTTGGTATGGATGAATTGAGCCACCCGCTGGCGTCGTCGTCGCCAGGTCCAGCACATGAAAATGACCAGCAATGGCACGACCAGTCCCGACAGCCATAAAATGTTAGTGTGTTCAAAATGCACCNATATTCGTTCCAAAAACGCGCAGGAACCATACCTACGTTTGCAGGGCTCGGCTACGCGAAAATGCTCCTTTGGTCGGAGCATCATCACTGGCAACTGACTGTTGGATTAGTGGTTCCGTTCAAATCTGCATCCTTTGTCTTGCAGTTGGGCGCTAGGATGGTTTTTCTTCCTGCCGCCGCTTTTTTCAGCGGTTGGACGATGAAAACCAGCTCCGAGATCAGACANTCCTTCCTAGATTTTTTTCAGGAAAAGCAGCATGCCATAGTGCCGTCGGCCAGCCTCATGCCAGATTCGCCCAATCTGCTGTTCACCAACGCCGGCATGAATCAGTTCGTACCGATTTTTCTCGGCGAGCAAGTTTGCCCGTATACTCCCGGCCGAGCAGNTGACACCCAGAAGTGTATTCGTGCTGGCGGTAAGCACAACGATCTCGAAGATGTCGGGCTAGATACCTACCATCACACTTTTTTCGAAATGCTTGGGAACTGGTCGTTTGGCGACTACTTTAAGAAGGAGGCGATCCAGTGGGCTTGGGAACTGCTTACGGATGTATGGAAGTTTCCGAAGGAACGACTCTATGCCACCGTGTATAAACCAGGCGAAGGCGACCCGGGCGAATTCGATCAGGAGGCACACGATTGCTGGAAGGCCATCTTTACTTCTGCCGGTTTGGATCCTGCCGTGCACATTGTCAACGGCAATAAGAAGGACAATTTTTGGATGATGGGCGACACAGGTCCTTGTGGGCCGTGTAGCGAGTTGCACATTGACCTCACATTGGATGGTGACACAAACGGAAGCCTCGTTAACGCTGACANTGGTCAATGCATCGAGATTTGGAACCTAGTTTTCATCCAGTACAATGCCAATCCAGACGATACATTTTCGCCGCTGGCCGCGCGGCANGTTGACACCGGTATGGGCTTTGAGCGGGTCGCCGCCGTCATTCAGTCCACCAACGGATTCACCGATTTCAACCGAACTGTNTCCAACTATGATACAGATGTGTTCCGTTCAATCTTTGCCGAGCTTGAGAAATTGAGCGGTAAACAATACGCCGCAACACTGCCAACTGCCGAGCTGAGTGAACAGGAACAGATTGATGTTGCTTTCCGTGTTATAGGTGACCATATCCGTACGCTTAGCTTTTCGATCGCTGACGGTATTTTGCCTGGTAACACGGATCGCAACTACGTTCTGCGTCGTATACTGCGCCGAGCCGTGCGCTACGNCCGCACACTAGGCTTTCAAGAACCTTTTTTTTACAAGTTGGTTGACGTACTGGTGGACTCGATGGGCGATGTGTTTTGCGAGTTGAAAAAACGCCGAGAGATTGTCCGACAAACCATTCAAACCGAGGAGGAGTCATTCAATAAGACCCTTGATCGGGGCATCGATCTATTCCGTGACGAAGTCGGAAGGTTGGATGATAAAAAAGAACTGACCGGGGCGTTTGCTTTTAAGCTTTATGATACCTATGGCTTTCCGTTGGACTTGACAGAGTTGATGGCACGTGAAGCCGATTTGACCGTGGACAACTCCGGTTTTGAAGTTTTGATGGAGCAGCAGCGGAGCCGTGCAAGAGCAGCACAGAAGAAGGAGATCATCAGTGTATCGAGTCTTTCCTCCAATGCTGCGACGGCATTTGTCGGTTTTGAACAACTCAGTGCTTTAGCCACCGTGACGGAGGTCGTAGAGGAAAAGAAAAGAATCGGTGTTGTGCTGGATCGTTCGCCTTTTTATACCGAGATGGGTGGGCAGGTTGGCGATACTGGAACGTTGGCGCTGAGCGGTAAAAATTGGACGGTCAGCGACACCCTGAAAGCCGGCAATGCGATTCTGCATTTCGTCAAGGGTGATGCTGCCCCGGATATGGGTAGTNATGTCGAGGTGACAGTGGACACCGGGCGTCGGTCCTCAATCCAGCGGCACCATACGGTTACGCATCTGTTCCATTGGGCACTACACGAGGTAACCAGTCCAGACGTCTCTCAAAAAGGTTCGTACGTTGGCCCGGAGAAATTAACGTTTGATTTCAACAGTCAAGCGTTGACGGCGCAGCAATTGGCCGACATCGAGAGGCTTGTCAACGAGCGGATCTTGGAAAATGCCCCGGTTACTTGGACAGAGGTGGCCTATAGCCAGGTTAGGGTCAACGAGCGGATCCTCCAGTTTTTTGGAGACAAGTATGGTGACACGGTGCGGGTCGTGCAGATCGGAGGTGATGCTGGTTCGCTTGATGGCTACTCGATGGAACTGTGCGGCGGCACGCACACGCGTGCCACGGGCGAGATCGGGCTGTTTCGAATCACCGCTGAGTCAGCGATTGCTGCTGGCGTGCGGCGTGTGGAGGCTATGGCCGGTTTCGTGGCTGCGGAACAGGCCCGGGCTGATGCCATGCGCATTGGTTCGCTAGCTGAGATGCTTAATTCACCTGTACGAGAGATTGAAAAAAAGATCGAAGCCTCGATTGGTCAAGTTAAGAAGCTGGAGAAGCAGTTNAAGACGCTTCGAGAAAGCCAAGCGGCTGAGACAGCACGGCAGCTGTTGGCCAAGGTGGAGACGATTGGCGGTGTGCCGGTTGTCACGGCGAATCTAGGTCAAGCGGATGGGGAATACGCACAGTCTGTTACCGATGCAATGAAGGGAGAGTTCGAAGGGGTCATAGTGTTAGGTGCTGCGAACGAGGGGCGAGTGATTCTGTTAGTCAACGTTGCGGACTCATTGACAGATCGTGTTCAGGCTGGGAAAATTATTCAGGCTATCGCCCCAATCGTCGGGGGCAAGGGGGGTGGCAAGCCTACTCAGGCGCGTGGAGGCGGCAAGGATGCCTCGAAGCTGAACGCAGCATTGCTAAAAGCGGGTGAGTTTGTGGCGGGAGAATGAGTTTTNCTGAGTAAAANCCTATCTAGCATTGACGTGGCCAAGAANTTAGAATGAAATTTGGCCAAGTGCACTGGGAGGCTTTTTTGATTGGTGAAGAAAGGAGTTAGATATAGTCGTTTATGTCTGTTCGCTTTTGTTGGCTGGCTGTTTCAGACTCAAGTATTCGCGCAGACTGTTTCGTCGGTTGCGATTGATTTTCAGATTCTGACCGAAATNCGTCCGGTTGCTTACCAGCCGGGAACGCTTCTGTATGAAAGCGACTCGTTTTCGCTCCAGAACAAATACAATACGGTGACTATCCATGGGCTTGGTATAGATTTACCTAATGGTACTTCTGAGGTAACATGGTCGGTCGAGTTTTTGAATCTTGGTGTGGGGCGGGCGGGCCTGCTGCTATACGATCCGCCAACCCTTGGCGATAGCCACGATGACTTTTGGGAGAAGGTAAACGGGCAATGGGAAATTAAGTCGACCAAGGACGGTTCCAACTTTGCCGCTCGGTTGGCAGGGGTGCCTTTGGGAAAGCAGCAGGAGAAGGTGATATACCAGAATGCCAAGACATCCCTCGGCAAGGTTTACCTCTCTTCAAAGGAGATTGGTGACACAGTGATTCTGGATGGGGACAACAGCGAATTGACCGCGATCCAGTTCGAGTATTATGCCGCCCTGTCACCATTTGGCGATATTCCAAAAGGCAAGGTGCGTCTCTATCTCAACGACGGTGAGAGCCATAGTACAGCGGAAGTGCCGGTCGATCCTCGGGGCGAGATGACTTTTACAAAAGGTAGCTCTATTGTGTTCGATAATCCGCGCGGTGTCAAAGGAGATATCGAGATCGCTGGCAGTGAGATCGGCGATGAGTTTAAGTTCGATGATAGTCGTCGAGTTATCAACCAGATTCAATTTGAGTATTATGCTGCGTTAAATCCTTTTGAGTCAGATCAGAAGGGTGTACTCCGGTTTTATGCCAACAATGGTTCTGTGACTGGAGATGCCGGATTCAAAAAACCTGGTGATCTGTTGTTCGAGAGTACCCCTTTTTCGCTACGGGCTGGCTACAATATGGTCACTGTTAGTGGCTTGCGAGTGCACGTTCCGGAAGATGTTCCATCGGTTACTTGGGCGTTTGATTTCACTGGTCTGACGAGCATTGGTAAGGTGGGATTGCTGCGGCATGACAGCCCGGTCAAGGGTGACAGTGCAAACGCTTTTTGGATTAATAAAGGAACCAAAGCCTCACCAAATTGGCAATTGCAGTCCTCTGCCGCTGGGCGTGGTAATTTTTCGGCTCGCGTTGCAGCGCAGATACCTTTGCCTGCTAGTCTTTCTATAGGAAGTCAGGTCTACAAGATGGGTTCACCAATAGANGTAAGTTTTAGCAATGGCCCCGGCAATCCAAAGGATTGGATTGGAATTTATCGACCAGAGGCNATTCCTGGCTCTACAGCGGCATCGGCTTGGGCCTATGTGAACGGCTCAAAAATATCCGGGGAGGGGCACATTGATGGCAAGGTGGAGTTCAAAGATTTATTGGCACCTGGTAACTATGTAGCCCGTCTGTTCGGAAACGATGGTTATGANCAACTCTCCGATGTAACGTTTAGCATTGCGGAACCGCCCGAGCTTAGCATGGGTAGCGAGAACTATCTTCAAGGGCAACCAATTACTATTCAATTTGCCAATGGCCCGGGAAACGCAAAAGATTGGATAGCTGTTTATCGGCCGGATGCGATTCCATCCAAGACGCCTAGTTTACTGTGGGCGTTTGTTAACGGTACTCAGACTGCTAGTGGAGGGCNGGATGCCGGTTCCATNACCTTGGAAGCCGGGTTGCCGGCCGGTGAGTATATTGCGCGATTTCTTGAGAATGATGGTTACACTCAACTNGCTGAGGTNTCGTTCTATGTGANTGATAACACAATGCCGGTGATTACATTGATCGGATTGCCTAACATAAAGATTCCTGTCGGTGGTGATTATACGGATGCTGGGGCGACGGCAGTTGATGATGTTGACGGCAAGATAACAAGTTCCATCCAAGTTACGGGGGGAGTGAACGTAAATAAGCCGGGGGTTTACACTATAAGTTTTAACGTGAAGGACACCAGCGGCAACGCCGCCGCNACGGTGAATCGGACAATTACGGTGGCAGATGTTGTTCCTCCTGTGATCACACTGATCGGATCAAAGATTATTACGATTCCGGTTGGTAGTAATTACACGGATGCCGGAGCGACAGCAAATGATGATGTTGACGGAGAGGTAACAAGTTTCATCGAAGCCAAGGGTGAGGTGAACATCAACAAACTGGGGNTTTACACTTTAAGTTTTAACGTGAAGGACAGCAGCGGCAACATTGCCGAAACAGTATTACGCACTATTAGGGTGGTAGACGTTATCCCTCCCGTCATCAAGCTGGTCGGCTCGATGAGTATCACTATTACAGTCGGTGGTGATTATACGGATGCTGGGGCGACAGCAATTGATGATGTCGACGGGGATGTTACATTTTCTATTCAATCCTCCGGTGAAGTTAATACAAACAAAAAAGGTGTTTATAAGATAGCATTCAACGTCAAGGACAGTAGCGGAAACGCCGCCGAAACGATAGTCCGCAAGATTATTGTCGAGGATGTACTGGACGATATGATTCCGCCTGTGATCTCGCTGAAGGGTTTGCCGAGTGTCACAATTNCTATGGGAGCCAATTACACGGATGCCGGAGCGACGGCGCACGACAACTTGGACGGGAATATTAGCAGTTTGATACAAGTGTCGGGTATAATTCTCACAGGCAAACCAGGAACTTACACTATTACGTACAATGTCAAGGACAGTAGCGGTAATTCAGCTAAAAAAGTGATTCGGACGATTACGGTGGAGGATAAGACGTCACCTGTAATCACGTTGAATGGNGCTGAAGCTGTCACGATTCAATTTGGGGATGCTTATGAGGATGCTGGAGCGACGGCAAGTGATAGCGTGGACGGCGATATAACTTCATATATCGAGACAAAGGGGATTGTTGATGTGAACCAGCCGGGGGTGTACACAATCTTTTTTAATGTGAAGGATAATAGTGGCAATGTNGCTGTACCCGTGGTNCGTACCGTCACGGTTGTCGATGCCGTGCCNCCGGTTATCACGCTGAACGGATCGCCGAGTGTCACAATCCAACTTGGGGATACTTANATTGATGCGGGGGCAACGGCGTGGGANAATGCGGACGGCGATATCAGTAACTTGATTGAGGTNGCTGGGATCGTTCCTACTGGCTCGCCAGGTGTTTTTACAAGGACATTTAAGGTCCAAGATAAAAGTGGCAATCCCGCCGAACCTTTGGTGAGAATTATCCGGGTCATTGAGTCAGGGCCGCCAGCATTGCAGATCGCTCGAAACGCGGATGGCAACTTCACAATCAAGTTCGAGGGTCAGCTTCAGACAACGTCANCCATGAATGTCTTGTGGCGGACGATTTCATTAGAAAGCCCAGTCGTNCTTTCGCCTGATCAAGCTGCAGCATTCTTCCGTGCCAAACACTGAACATTTACAGCTACGCACTGTGACCTTCGATAATTGACGAGCTCTCGGTTCAGCTTGCCGGTGATCAATCCATGGGCTTGGGTGGTCGCGTGGATGGGTGTTATTTTCATTTTTTCAACCGACCATTTTTCAGGAATGCAAACCTCGCGTTTCATCGGGCCAATTCTGAAATGGATCATGCCGGGCATCTCTGATGTGTCCATTGCAAGTTTTCAACTTATTGTTCGAAAATTTGCGCATCTGGCTGAGTATGCGATCTTGTCGATCCTAATCTGTCGAGCTTTGGCTAGAAGCGCTGCGCTGNAGCTTCTGCCGTTGGGTGCAATTGCCCAAGCGGTGCTGATTGCCGGGGTATATGCTGTGACCGATGAGTGGCACCAATCAGGNACCTCTGAACGTATGGGTTCTTGGGTTGATGTAGGNATNGACATCACCGGAGCCGTTATAGGAGCAGTATTTTTCGCTTGGTTTACGCGTCGCAAAAACAGAGTAAACGATTAAAATATTCCCATATTAAAAATCAATCGTTTTTCCATAAAGGNCTTAGGTCTTCATCATTAATCGCCATAAGCTTGATTTGCTGGGAATTACCAAGCTTGCACGACTTGTCTAGGTGCTCTTGAGCTGCATCTAAATGGCCAAGTTGTGCATTGTAGCANGCCAAGTTGTATTGAATCATGTCATGGTCAGGAAACAGCTTGGCAGCTTCTTCGAGGACCGGTTTGGCTTTATCTANACTACCACCGGTTGCACGGCGCTGTGCATAGGCTTTGTGNACCCANCCCCAAACTCGATCTGGCACNAATTTTACAATCGCAGAAGCAATATCCAGACAAGCATCCCACTGTTTGTAATGNGCGTAAATCAACCATCGCAAATCGAGTATATCAGGATGCTCTCGCCAATCAGCACGAATNTTTTCCAGCTCTTCATTCGCTGAATCATAATCCTCGAGTTCAATCCAACCGGCAGCTGCTTCCAAATACATAGTGTCCGGATGTTGAAGTTGTGATTGCTTAGGCATTTTCAGTTTAGTCTTCATCTGTGCTTTGCTGCACTTGGAAGAAGCATGTGGAGCCAAATAGAGAGTACTTCAACTGGTGGATCCCAGACGATGCTTCAATATCTTCAACTGACTTCCAGTTAATCAAGTCTGTGCTACGGAAAACTCGGTATCGGCCGGAGTCTGTTAGCTTTAGATCGAACCGGAGACTCTCGCCATAGATTATGGGCTGACTCAACACGCATGGCGCTCCCCCTGGATTACCGTAGATTGCCACCACCCACTCTGGATGGTCCACAAACGGGTTTCTGTTCTTCTGGTAGTAGCGAATGCAAAAGATCGTTTCTGGCGCGTTCAGCGGTGTCTACCGGGTCGGCAATGTGCCATTCAAGCAGTGTATCCAGTTTGCCAAAGAAAATACTATCCGAGTTTATTGATGAGAGATCATTAGTGAGTTGCAGATTATTCTCATTGGCTTTATCCCCCGAACAGCGGACATCCATATAGAACGCTGCACGGGCAATCTCACCCCGCACTTCAGCCGGTGGTTCCCACGAATCTGTATCTTCGCTTGTCAGTTTGGCTTCCGGGTGGCCGGGCTTATTGTACTTGGCCTCACTGGTGTCGCTAATGTCGTAAATCTTATTGGAGCGAGCAGTGTTTACGCTGGCATCCGCAGGCTTCAAGTTGTGCAGATCGGAGTACGCCGGGCCGCGCTTATCGATGCCGTAGGAGTTGCACCAGAGATGCTCCCGGTTCCAGCCAATGGATGTTCCGAAGTTGGAGATGGCTTCTGAGCGCCTGCTGTATATGAGAATAACGTTGTTGTGGTTGTCTGGATCAGCGTCGAGCTTGGCTAATGCATCTGATGTGCCGTGTTCTTTGCTGCTGTACTTGATTACTCGGTGGTCATCGATGATTGAGTGGAGAGCGGTTCGGAGTTCAATACCCGTTTTGCCGTTAGCTGTGTCGTAATAGTTCTGTGGCGGACCGGGAAAGTCGACTTCGCTGTCTAGCCATTCGAGATACTGGGAAACCCGAGTCTGATAATCCCGGGAGCTATATTGCCCGACATTGATGCCTTTGCCGCCATCTCCCCAGGAATTTAGCCCCGCAATGTAAAGCACTCCATCCACGTCGATAAAGACCGGACAACTGCTATCGCCTGCCGCTCCGACGCCTTCCAGATCGGTGATGCCGTCTTCACCGGGTTTCTCGAAATAAATCTCGATAAAGTGGTCGTCGACCCCACTCACGATGTTGGTGGCTCGGCGGAGTTTTCCATCGTTTTTGGCTCGGCGTTCCCCTGCCAGACCCGTCGCGTGATCACCACGTCCGACTAGAGTGATAACGGAACCCAACTCATCTGTTCTACGGTAGATCGGAAGTGGAGTCACCCCATGGACTGGCTTCTTAAAACGCACCAGTGCTATGTCATATTCATCGCGTCTTTTGCGCCACTTGGGATGAATGATGACTTCGGCGATGGCGTGAGAGATGCCATTGACTTTGAGAGACTGGCCTCTATGCAAATCTGCTGCGTAATGTGCAACTGCTAACAGGTAAGACTCATGTACCAGAGTGCCGATGCAGTCGCTTGGTTCGAATAGATTGACAAGAGCTGGGTAGTTGGAATCTGCGACGACGTAATCTGAATCTGGGAGATCGTGCCGCATGATAATTGCACGAGCATCGAACTTTTCCAAAAGTACGATGGCAATTATTATGAGTAGAAGGCGACTCAGATTTACAACTTCCTAAGTAAAAATAAAGTTTAATTTGAAAGTCTTACTATCCTTTTGTAGGGGGAATTCCAATGTTTAAGTTTTTTTGCCTAATTTATTCATGAGATGCGGTAATCGGAATTACGGCTTAGCGGCCGAGCAATTTACTCATTCCAGGCATTGCCCCCATACCACCACCCATCTTGGCCATCATCTTCTGAAACTTACCCATTTTTTTCATCATCTTCTGCATTTGGGCGAAGCGTTTGAGTAGGCCGTTGAGTGCGGCAACAGTCGTGCCGCTGCCTGCGGCGATGCGCCGCCGCCGCCGCGCATTAAGAATCACTGGCGTTCGGCGTTCCTGAGGTGTCATGCTGCAGATCATTGCCTCCATCTGGCGGAAATCCTTCTCGCTTTTTTCAAGGTCGGCCCCCTTCATGGCATCTCCTCCCCCCGGTAGCATGTCTATGATCCCCTCGAGTGGTCCGAGTTTCTTGAGTTGACGTAGTTGTTCTAGAAAATCTTCGAGGGTGAATTGCCCCTTCTTCATTCGCTCCTCAAGTTTGCGAGCGGCTTCCTCGTCCACCGCCTCGGCCGCCTTCTCGACGAGACTTACGACATCACCCATTCCAAGGATGCGTGATGCTATCCGGTCGGGGTGGAACGGCTCGAAATCTTCAAGCTTTTCCCCCATGCCAGCGAACTTGATTGGCTTACCAGTGACTTCGCGAAAGCTAAGTGCCGCGCCGCCACGCGCGTCACCATCGAGTTTGGTCAAGATTGCACCGGTAATGCCTAGAGCTTTATCAAAATGCGTGGCCACGCTGACGGCCTCTTGGCCGGTGGCGGCGTCGAGCACGAGCAGGATTTCGCGCGGATTTATTCGGTCGCGCAATTGGACCAGTTCCTGCACTAGCGGCTCATCAATCTGTAGCCTGCCGGCAGTATCGAAAATGACGACGTCTATGCCGTCTGTCTTAGCTCGCTCCATCGCTCCATCGGCGATCTTGAGCACATCCTTCTCGCCGCGCGTCAGATGACATGGTAGGTCAAGCTGTGTGGAAAGAGTTTCTATCTGGTCCATGGCTGCGGGCCGATAGACATCCGCGCCGACGAGTAGCGGTTTGCGTCCTTCGGCGGCGAGCAGTCGGGCGAGTTTACCGCTGGAGGTAGTTTTGCCGGAGCCGTGCAGGCCGCACAGCATCAGGCAAAGCGGCTGGGCAAATCCGCGCGGCAGGTCAAGTTCGCTGCGGTCGGCGCCAAGCAACGCGACCATTTCATCGTGGATAATTTTGACGATCTGTTGGCCGGGTTGTATGCTAGCGACCACTTCCTCGCCGAGCGACTGCTCCTTGACGCGGGCAATAAACTGCTTGGCGACCTTGAAGTTGACGTCGGCGTCGAGCAGTGCCATGCGCACTTCGCGCAATGCTTCGGCGACATTGGATTCACTGATCTTCCCAAGGCCCCGTAGGTTGCGGAAGGTTTTCTGGAGTTTGCCGCTGAGCGAGTCAAACATGGGGGCGTACGATAGAAACCCAAACGGTGTTTGACAAGCGCGTCACAATTTGGCGTAATCCGCGGCCCTTTTAGGTAGGATACCGAAGCGGTCAAACGGGGCGGACTGTAAATCCGCTGGCTTAGCCTTCACAGGTTCGAATCCTGTTCCTACCACCACTTTTAAACCGAACTGTATATAAAGGTCGGTTTTATCATCAATTCCTGTTCACTTTGAACACACCTCGGCCGCGAGGATCGGCTGATCCAATGAATGCTGTGCCGTTTTGCCCAAGGCCGATCGCCTGCGCGGCGCCAATCGAGTCAGTCGCTTTCACTGTGTGGCCGATCGAGCGGAGCTCGTCAATAGTCGTTTGGCCAAGCCCCTTCTCGACTAGCAGCCAGTTTGGCTTCCATTGGTGATGAAAACGCGCTTGGTCAAGTGCTTGGTTGGGCGTCATTTCGTGGTCGATAAAGTGGACAATTGCCAACACCACCTGTGAGATGATTGTTGGTCCACCGGCTGCGCCGACCGTGAAGACCGGTTTGCCGTCGAGTAGTACGATTGTTGGGCTCATACTTGAGAGCGGTCGTTTGCCGGGGGCTACGGCGTTTGCCTCGGCACCGACAAGCCCAAAAGCATTGGGAGCGCCCGGTTTCGCAGAGAAATCGTCCATCTCATTGTTCATCACAATGCCGGTGCCAGGGATCACCACGCCAGAACCGAACGAGGTGTTCACTGTCGCGGTGCAGGCAACCCACCAACCATCGGAGTCCGCCGTGGAGAAATGAGTGGTGTGTTTACCGAACAAATCATTTTTGGCATTAGGTGGAGTTGAGTAATGTTCAACTTTCGTGACCTTGTTGGGATGAATTCGTTTAGCGAGTTGGCGTGCGTATTGTTTCGAGGCGAGTCCTCTGGGCACCGGGGTGAATTCCGCATCGCCCAACCAGTGGGCACGGTCAGCGAAGGCTAGCCGCATTGCTTCGGCAATATGGTGTACGAATTGGGTGGAGTCGGGCGACATTGAGCGTAGATCGAATGCCTCCAGGATGTTCAGAATCTGCGCAACATGCACGCCGCCCGAACTGGGTGGCGGAAAGCCGGCGATTTCAAAACCGCGATAGGTCGACCGCACCGGTCTACGTCTTTTAGTCTTGTATGAGATAAGGTCAGCGGAGGTAATCAATCCGCCGTTGTTGCGCATCCACTCCTCCGTTTTCAATGCGAATGGTCCGTGATAAAACCAGTCGGTCGTGAGGCGCGCAATCTTGCGGTATGATCGCGCTAAATCAGTCTGCTTCAATCGATGCCCACTCGGCCAAGTGTTGCCTTTTTGGTTGAGAAAAATGCGAGCGCTATCTGGAAACTCGCGCAGTTTCTCGACCGTTTGGTCAAGTCGATGGAGGTATGCTTTGTCGAGCACGAAACCATCTTCCGCAATGGTTGCCGCCTGTATAAGGTGCTCGGCGAGAGCAATTTTACCGTGTTCGCGAATCACGAGATCGTACGCTGCCAATGCACCGGGTACCCCAATGGCCAACGCTCCGGTTCGGCTCAATTTCGGTTCAACCTTGCCGTCTCGCAGAAACATGTTGCGACTGGCCTTAAGCGGGGCCGTCTCTCGGCCGTCGATCGCCATAAACGTACCGTCTGGCTTGTGGATCAGCATGAAGCAGCCCCCGCCGATGCCGGAGTTAAAGCCGTCTACCACTCCAAGTGTAAGCGCCGCTGCGACTGCAGCGTCAACTGCGTTGCCACCTCGTTCATATGTCTGTTCCGCTGCTTTTGTCGCAAGCGGATGTACCGTTACTACGGCAGTGGTTCGTTCTGCTGTAGGAGCAAGAGGAAGCGCGAAAAGCAGAAGGATGGCGATTCGGTTCAACAAGACCGGCGCAGGATGTTGGTTAGGATCGAATCTTGCAAGGACACTTCTTAGTTATTAAAAATGGGAAATGGTATCCATAGAGTATAAAAGAAGTTGAATCGAACGTTGATTAGGATATGCTTAAGTTGCGTTTCACTATGAGTATTCGATTACAACTATTCGCTGGACTTGTCTTTTTCTTGGGTTGTTTTCCGAGTTGGGTTTTGGCTGAGGTAGATNCACCGNCAANAGAGGATNCTTTTTTTAAGGACACGAAGATATGGGACGTGATTTTGACTGTGTCGNCCGAAAATTACAAATTGCTTAAGCCCAAAGCCGGAGGAGGCTTTGGCACGGATTTCGAGTATGTGCGTGCAAACGTGGCGATTGCGGGCNNTTTGTATGAGAATGTTGGNCTGAGGTACAAGGGTAATTCCAGTTTCTCGACGGCAAGAGATATCCCTAAAAAGTCATTTAAGATTGATTTCAACCGCTTTGTAAAGGGGCAGAAATTTCTCGGGTTAACAAAGTTGAACCTGAATAACAATGTTCTTGATCCATCACAGATTCGAGAGGCGTTGGCATACCGCCTTTGGCGCAAGTTAGAGCTGCCAGGGTCAAAGACAACATTTGCGCGGTTGACACTGACGGTGCCGGGGCGTTACGACAAGAAACTACTAGGCCTTTATGTTGTGGTGGAGCAGGTGAACGGGCCATTTCTAGAGAAATGGTTTGGCACGAACAAGGGTCTGCTGCTTAAGCCGGAGCGAAACCTTTCGATGCCATACCTCGGTGAAGCATTTGTGGAATACGAAAGGATCTATGTGCCCAAGTCCCTTACGAAGTCACGCTTGGCCAAGCGTTTGATTGCCTTTACATGGTTGATCCACCATGCGGATGATGTGGTGTTCGCAGAGCAGATCGGCAATTTTGTAGAATTAGAGCAGTTGGCTAGATTTACCGCCGTTCACGCAGTATTGTCTCACTTGGACAGCTTCCTGTTACGTGGCCACAACTANTATCTCTACTTACCAAACGCCAGTGGAAGGTTTGTATTCCTGCCTTGGGATTTGAACAGTACTTTTGCTAGTCACCGTTCGGCAGGCAGTCCAGAGCATCAGTTTAATCTCAGCGTGAAACAGCCATTTGCAAAGGGGCAGCGGTTGCTCGAACGTTTGATGAAGCTNAAATTATTCCGTAATTTNTATAAGAACGAGTTGGNNAAGTTGATGGAAACACATTTCGCAAGAGAGGCGATCACACGTGACATGGCGCAATTTCGCAAGGCAGTCGAACCTATAGTTCGGGAGGATGAATACACTGATTTTGATGAGTTTTCGAAAAATTTCCAAATTTCTAATGTAACTTCACTACCGGAAAGGCGAGGCAAAAATCGTGTAGTGCGCAAGCCGCTATTGCGGGAATTTATAGCGAAGCGCCACGAATCGGTTGCCGCACAATTGATTGGCGAACGGCAGGGCTATATACCCGGGCTGCGTCAGCGGCCTGGAAATAGAGGGGTGCGAAAAACGCGTCCTTAAAGCAGAGACCACTTTGCTAACCGCAGGACTGCACGGGAGTTGCCGCTTAATTGTTCGTACCAGGCGGTGAGCATTGTGCCATCGGTCAGTTCCACGCTGGAGGGATAGCCGAGGTCGCCATTCGTTCCGTCACCGGAAATGGTGATCGGATCACTCCAAGTTTTGCCGTGATCGTCGCTAATACGTGCCTGATTGCCGAATGGTTTACGTCGATAGCCGTAGCTCGTCAGTAGACGGCCGTTTTTCAGTCGCATTAGATGCGATGGTAGCCCCCAGATACCTGTTGCGTGCGGAAGGCTCCAAGTTTTACCACCATCAGTGGACTCGGACTGTAGTGTTTCGCGGTTGTTGGCAGCATTGTGGTTACGAATCTGCGCAACGATCGTTCCGTTGGCTGCCTCGATTGCATGCAATTCGTGATACTCGGCAGGGTTATCACCAGGGCGCGTGGGGATCTGGGCCAGTTTCTGCCACGATTTGCCGTCGTCTTTTGATTCGCAGACGCCAATCCATTTGCCGGTTTTCCACAAGTCCTTCCCGGCATAAAGTTGTCGGCCGTCGGTGAGTTGGATCGGTCCGTGCGGGCTGTTGACAATCGAGTCATATGGTGTGGACCATGTGACACCGCCATCAATTGAACGAAGCATCCACGTGCCCAGCTGTGCCTTGCGCTCGGCCTCGCTAATGCGGTTATGTACTCCCCGCCAGCGCGCCTGTCGTGCAGTGTCCCATTTGTTTATGGTGCCTTTCCGAAAATAATGCTCGTAGGCCAGTGAAGAAAAGGTTGTGGCGAGTAAGGTGCCCTTGTCTGTCTCGATAATGCCAGCATCGCGGTCGTCAATCGCGAGATCAAGCAACACGCGGGGAAACGACCATGTGACGCCATCGTCATCCGAGCGCATCAGTTCAACCTGTCCGAAGGGACAGACATGTCCTTCACGTCCACCGGTGCAGATGAGCAGCAACTGGCCGTTGCGTCGCCGGGCCAGCGTGGGCCAGCCGTGGTAATGGTTTGGCCGCAGGCTAACGATCCTGATGTCGTGCACCTTGGCCAAGCTCTTGGCCGCCTGAGTGCGGACATGTGGAACCAGTATTGCACTTAGGCCAAGCGTAGTAGTTTGGCGAAGCATAAGGCGTCTTGAAATTGGCTGAGCTTTCATGGCTAACAATATATTCGATAATTGCACTTATGCCAAGCGGTGGAGCTTAGTTCATTGCTTTAGCGTTTTTATTGGCCTTATAGATCGTTAGGCCGAGGGTGATGGGGATGGAGCTAAGGAGTGTCATGACGATGATAATAAGTGCCAGTTGAGCATTGTCCATCGGGTGAGGGGTTGGTTTCAATTCCATTTCGGCAACGACTGGCAAGTGGTCAGAGGCTTCCGTCTGTGGCACGTCCATCCAGCGGAGATTGAAGTTTTTTGTATCTGATACCCAGACATAGTCAATTCGACGGGTTGGCTTGTCACTTGACATGGTAAAGCCTGCATCCTGTCCGACGAGGCTCCATGAGTCGGTCCATTTTTTGCTCATGCGCTTGTGCAGTTCGCTGTCGGGTGTATCATTGAAATCACCGCAAAAGATTGCTGGTAGATCCTCAAACTTTGCAAATAAATCATCGAATTGTGTCTCGCTGAACAGTCTTTCGGCTTGGTCTTTTGTGTGGTCGAGGTGAGTGCCGGCAAACAGCACTCGGCCTTGGCCGACATTGAGCACAGCTTGTAGGACCCCGCGTGGTTCGCCGTCGCGCGCCTGTTTGAGCACATGATTCTCGACCGATTCAATAGGGTGTTTGCTGAGTATGGCGGTTCCGTATTTCCCACCTTGAAAATCTAGGTTGGCCCCAAAGGCGACATGCATGTTGGTGCGCTTGGCGAGGTCGGTTGCCATGTCTACACCTCCGGTCCGTTGGGTGTTTTGATCGACTTCCTGCAGGGCGACCGCATCTGCATTTGCATCCGAGATGACCTTGGCGATGCGCTCAAGGTCGATCTTTCCATCCTGTCCTTCACCGTGATGAATGTTGTAGGTCATCACGCGAAAGATGATGGGTGTGACTTTATGGGGCTTGCATCCGGTGAGAGCAACGAAGACAAATAAAGAGGAAAAAAAACAGAGGTAGCTAAACCTCTGTCTGAAAATCAGAAACATTACGAAGGTTTACTTCTTTTTCTGACGCTTGATCCTGAAATCGGACGGGCGCTTGTTTTGTTGGGGCCAGTATTCCTTGGAGCGGAAACTGTATTCCTTAGGGGTGAACTTGCCGGTGAGATCAACTTTGGTGCCGCCTTTGGGAATATTGAGATCGAGCAGCCAGTAAACACCATTGACCATCATACGACGGGAGCCTTCCACTACTAGATCAGTTGAGGAACCCATTGTGGTTGTGTAGACGCGGCCTTTCTTGCCGCCGGGCACCTGATAGTTCTTGGTCCAAGTCACTGGCATCATGGGATTGTTTTTCTTGCCTTCAACTGCCTCATCATCGGTCGGTTTCAACCCAAAATTCACATCTTTTGTGCGCGGTCCTTTGCGTTTTGTCACCTGACCAAGGATGATGTGCTGCGAACTTTCCGGCAAAGGGAGTCGTACGCCGTATACATCGCTCGGCCCCCAGATGTCGCCGTTTTTGATACCGCGGGTGATTGGGTGTTTTTCAGCGCCCGGTGCGATGATTCCCACAGTGCTTTCAGTCTTATGGCCGCCGTGATGGTTCTTCCAGTAATCACCGAGCACCAGTTTACCAAAGCCGCCCTGCCACTCTTTCTTCGGACCGTTGTAGCCATTGCTGTAGTGGGCATAGGTTTTGTTGCTGCCGATATTGAATGCGTGAGTGGCGGTGCGCATCCCGATCACTGGTTTGCCAGTTTTGAGATAGGAATCAATGTAAGCCATTTGGTCGTTCGGTAAATCGCGGAACCGGGTGCCAATGATCATCAGGTCGGCATCATTCAAAGCCTCAAGGCCCGGGATGTTGCCACGGTTATTGGGATCAACAATCCCGTTCTTGGGGTCGATTGCGAATACCACACGGCAGTTGAATCCATGATGTTTGGAGAGAATTCCGGCTAAGAGCGGCATGGCTTCCTCAGATCGATACTCTTCGTCACCGGAAATGAGGACGATATTCTTGCCTTTGCCGGGACCTTTTTTTCCCTTGTAATCCAGCCACTGCTTAGGCGCAGCGAAGGCACTCATCGTCGCAACGGTGAATAGGCCTACTAATAGTTTTGATACGTTTTTCATTTGCTGAGAAATTTGTGCTCTAGGCAGTGAACACTAACGGGTGACGCTCCAAATGCAAGTCGTTGCTATCCGAAATCACTCGCATGATGCGGCAGTTTAGCCTAGATTTTAGCACGTATTAGCGGCAAGAAAACCAGAGAATATCTGGGTTGTCGTTCGGGTCCATCTTGTGCACAGGAGCAGATTGGTAACGCTAAGTTTAGGCCGGAAATCTCCGATGGTATTCATGCTGCGATGGCGCATATCCTTGGGGTGCTTCAACTTTGCATAATTTTTCAACTGTTCTGTTTTGTTTTTCATGGCATGGATTCTAATTGAACTATCGATCTGAATTTATTATTGGAGGAAAATTAATTACTTCTTATTATCGCATAAATATTGATTGGAGTATGGTGCTGTGCGCTGTCTGCTGCTATTTGAAAGTTAAGCAAGTTCAGGGGAAGGCTGCCTTATGAGCGTTTCCGATACGGAAATCATCCTGGGAAAACTGACGCGTCGGGAGTTTCGCGAGCGCATGGCTTCCGGCGAACTAGATTGCTGCCTCATCCCGGTTGCAGCGCTTGAGCAACATCTAGAGCATATGGCGATGGAACATGACTGGCGTAGCGTAGGTGTCGTTACCCACGCAGTAGCGAGGCATTTGACTCCGCGCGTTCTTGTCGCTGAGGGGTTGATGTGCGGTGTCAGCGAGCACCACATGCGGCATCCGGGCACAATGACGCTGAGTCCCGGCACCTTCCTTATAGTGCTTGGAGAACTGATTGAAAGCATGGTGCGCGCCGGGTTCCACAATGTTATCATCGTCAATGGCCATGGCGGCAATGTCGAACCTGTACGCGGCACATGGGATCAGTTTCTTCGGCGATTTGAGGGCGTTAATCTGCATTTCCTATCTTACTGGGATACGCTTGTCCAAGCGGACGTCGACGAGTTGTTACAGGGTGGTAGCAGAATGCCGGATGATATGCCCGGGCACGCTCAGGAATTTGAGACCTCTATCGCATTAGCTAAGTTTCCGGAAAACGTGCGTTCCGATGCTGTCGCAGATCAGGCCGATCCGAATCCCAGCTTGGCAACTAGAGAGCAAGGAGAAGAATGGTTTGATCGAATAACCAAGCGCTTGGCCATTTTCGTAGAGGAGGTGATGAATGGTCGACGCAAATCTGATATTCCTCCTTTTCATCCTTGATGAAATGCAAAGTTCTAAGCCAAGCGATCAGTGCAATTTCTANAGACGTTTAGTGATCTTCCATTTCCNGTAATAGAGCNTGAAAATAAAATCCACTTGCAAGGTTAGGGGCGCTTTGGCAGGGTGCGCGGCCCTATTTGNGTGCGCCCGTAGATCAACTGGATAGATCGCATGGCTACGAACCATGAGGTTGGGGGTTCGAATCCTCCCGGGCGTACCATTTCCCATTGGATAATGTATACACGTGCAATTATTTGGTGTGGATTTTCTACCATCCGTTAGTGTCTGATAATTAGACTTTTTTTATTTGGTTGTTATTTGATTTCCCGGAATCAAATGACGTTTATAAATCATTTGAGATAGGTGTGCTATTCTGTTTCACGGCTGTCCTGGGAACGGCACTCGTCAATAAACCATCCAATATATGGGACAGCTAACCAGCAGTGGGAGATCAAGTGATCCAAAGGCAGGATCATACACGAAGATTTGNAGTCTTTTTACCTGCCACAGTAATGACCAGTTCGTCCCGTTTTTGCTAAGGTTTTATCACATTTAATTAGTTTACTTTTTTGGCCTGTCTCGTCGTTTTACTTTCGTATCGTTGTTCGTTCGCTCAACCAGATCATGTCCTTGTTATTTGGCGAGGCAATGTTCAAAGGCATTGATCTATTATTGATTGGCTTGATGGTGCGNGGGTCAAGCCACTTTTTGATTTCTGAATGCCCATCGGCAAAACTCAAGCCTGCGGCGCTGTTGTGGTAGCTGGCTGGGTAGTCGATGATTCGAGCTGAGTTGGGNCTTTGCACCATTTGATTTGCAAATCCGCCAGCGTTAATACTGTCAGGATGTTCGTCCAACAAAACGTAAAGGTTTGATGGACCTGGGTTCAATAGGTCGGAGGACTTGATGTATACCTTATAGNGGTTTCCTGGTAACCAAGCTCCAGGGCCACCCATCGCTTGGCTCATACCCATGCTACGAATTCTTAAGTGACGTTTTCCCCTAATCTTCACATAGCTGGTGTCTGCGGGGCATTTGTAGACTGACGCTGATGGAAGATAGGGGGCAAATTTAGCGCGCTTTGGATCCAGAAGGGTCTGGATATCTGTGTTGTCACGGTTGTTGGAGTTGAAATCCAGCCAACCAGCTACCCATGCATACAGTTCTGTTCCTGAATTGCCGGGTTTAGTCAAAATGTCATCATTGTCATCTGGGTACATGAGGTGAGCTAATTGCAGTTGTTTCAAATTGTTCAAGCAAGTAATGCCTTGGCCTTTTGCCTTTGCCCTAGCCAGTGCTGGGAGGAGGAGTCCGGCAAGGATGGCAATGATGGCGATAACNACCAGCAACTCGATTAATGTAAATGCATATTTTCGGCTTNTTTTTGTTGGATNTGTAATTGAGGCNCTCACTGTTTTGGTTGTTAAGTTTTTGGATTTATAGAATACAAAACTTTTTTTATTATTCAATTGCAAAAGCGAAGCTTGACCCTATTTTAATTTCATCCAANTCGCAATGGACTCTAAATTAGTACGTGAGACTCTCAAATTGAATTTCACTCTCCGACCACTCTCGCAATGTTTTTGTTCCAATTTAAGCTCCTCTATAGTTGCAGCAAAAAAAGACTTTTCAAGCTTTCTTGCTGGGTTAACCTTTTGNCCATGAAGTCCCTGCCTTTTTCAAGACGTCGTTTTCTCGAGACAACTGCAGTTGCCGCTGCACCATTCATTCTGCCTTCTGGAATTCTGTCGGCTAAGGTGAAGCCCAATGACAAGATTACTGTTGGGTTTATAGGTATGGGAATCCAGAATCGGGGGCTTCAAAATCGTTTTATGGCCGATTCGAACGTTGTTGCTGTAGCGGTTTCTGACTGTGACACAACAAGGCGCAAGGCAGCCCAAAAGCGGGCGAATGATCGCTATCAAAATAAAGATTGCAAGGCNTACAACGATTACCGTGAAATTGTTGCACGCGATGATATCGACGCTGTCTGCATCGCCACCCCGGATCACTGGCATGCAATTCAAACTGTTGAGGCCGTTAATTCGGGNAAGGATGTATATTGCGAAAAGCCGTTAACTCACAACGTCCACGAGTCGATTGAGGTTATGAATGCTGTCAAAAACAAAAAAGCTATCCTTCAGACAGGTTCAATGCAGCGTTCCTCTCGTGAATTTCGTGTTGCTTGCGAATTGGTACGCAACGGCGTAATTGGCAAGGTCAAGAGTACTGCCGTCAATATTGGGAATGCGGGAATTCCCTGCGATCTGCCNACTGAGAAGGAGGAACCGGGTCTCGACTGGAACCAGTGGATTGGGCCTGGCCCGATGAGGGGCTACAGTTCGGTCCTTAGCCCTCGCGGAATGCATGGACATTTCCCAAACTGGCGCAACTATAAGGAATATGGTGGAGGTATGGTATGTGACTGGGGCGCACATATGATCGACATATTACACTGGGGTCTTGGTGTTGATGATAGCGGACCGGTGGCTACTATTCCGGCCGAGAACCCCAAGGCCTTAAAGGGAGCACAGCTGGTTTATGATGGTGATATTCCGATGATGCACGGGAAAGGTATGGGTTCGAGTTTTTACGGTACAGATGGACGAGTAGAGTGTCACCGTGGCCGTATTGGTCTATGGTTGGGCGACAAGTTCATTGCCGGTCGAACTGGCGGTGACCGTAACGTCAACCTAGCCAAGGANCTCGATAAGCTTGAGTCNGANTTTCTCAAAGATGCTAAGGTGAAGCTGTACCGTAGCAATAGNCATATTCCGGATTTTCTTAAATCCATGCGCTCTCGCAAAAAACCTTGTACACATGAGATTATTGGAGCACGCACTTCAATCGCTTGTCATTTGCTCAACCAGACCTACTACAACCACGCGGCGATTAAGTGGAATCCTAAGGAGAATACTTTCGCAGCTGGGGGGGATCCAGCATGGTTGACTCGCAATTATCGCGGCGAGTTCAAGGTCTGACCCAGACAAATCGTATATCATAGCTTTCAGGACACGGGACGAGCCAAAGGCTCCTTCCGTGTTTTTTGTTTATTCTAATGGTTAAGCGCTTGGTTTCTTTATTTGGAAACCTTTGCTTGAACAAGGGGAGCGGTTTCTGTAACCGTCTGCGGGTGCGGGGAACCCTAGAACAACCCTTGAGGGGTTCGTCACCGCTTTCGCTGCCGCCATTTCCGGCGGCTGTTTAACTCCCCCGCTCAAATTGTGAAGGCAGATCATATTAGAAATATTGCGATTATAGCGCACGTNGATCANGGGAAAACCACACTNGTGGATGAATTGCTGCAGCAGAGCGGCACNTTTCGCGATAATCAGGTTGTGGCTGAGCGTGTGATGGACTCAATGGATCTTGAGCGTGAAAAAGGCATCACGATCAAGGCCAAGAACACAGCTATCAACTGGAAGGATTACACCATTAATATCGTTGACACACCGGGGCACGCCGACTTCGGCGCCGAAGTGGAGCGTGTGATGAAGATGGTCGATGGTGTGTTGTTGCTGACCGATGCTGTCAGCGGGCCGCAGGCACAAACGCGCTGGGTGTTGCGAAAGGCGCTTGGCCACGGACTTAAGACAATTTGCGTGGTCAACAAAATAGACCGAGATACTGCCCGCCCGGAGTGGGTTCACGATAAGGTGTTGGAGTTGTTCCTTGAGCTTGGCGCAGACGAGGATCAGTTCAACGCGCCGTTTTTGTATGGCAGCGCTAAATTGGGTTTTGCCGATCGTACGCTCAATGGGCCGCGAAAGGACATGAACGATTTGTTCGAGACNGTCATCGAACGCGTTTCTCCACCGGTTATTGAGGATGCACCGTTCAAGATGCTAGTTAGTAACATTGACTGGGATGAGTATGTCGGACGTATGGCCATCGGCCGGATATTGTCCGGTGAAGTTCAGCAAGGCGACCAAGTGAATGTACTGANAAGAGATGGTTCAAGGCTTAAGGGCAAGATCATAAAGCTCAAGCAATTCGCCGGACTACAGACCAACGATGTCACTTCTGCGACTGCCGGGGACATCGCTGGGTTGGCTGGATTCGAAGTGGTGGATATTGGCGACACGTTAGCTCTNGACGNAGANNCTGAGCCGTTGCCTTTCGTGGAGATCGATCCTGCGACGGTGCAGATGGAGTTTTCCGTTAACGACGGGCCAATTGCCGGGCTCGACGGAAAAAAGGTAACATCTCGCGAGATTCGTGCGCGGCTTGATCGGGAGATACAGTCGAATATTTCTATCAGCGTGCACGATACTGAGGAAAGTACACGTTTTCTAGTCAATGCCCGGGGCAGTATGCAAATCGCGGTACTTCTCGAGACCATGCGGCGCGAGGGCTACGAGATACTTGTCTCGCGTCCGACTGTTTTANACCGTGAGATTGATGGTAGACGTTGTGAGCCTTACGAACAAATCTGGGTCGAGGTGCCGGAGGAACACCTTGGAACAGTCATGGAAAACTTGAGCAAGAGACTAGGAAAGATTTCGAACATCGAGCATCACTCCGCCGGGATCACTGTCTCCGCCGAGATTCCAACCCGCGGATTGATCGGTTTCGAGAGCGATCTTATNACNCTCACAAGTGGCAANGGCGTAATGAGNCATCTGTTTTTGGAGTACCGACCNTACAGTGGCGAATTGATCACTCGCCAGACCGGAACGCTTGTCAGTATGGAAAACGGCANTGCTATGGCCTATGCTCTTGATATGCTTCAGGCACGTGGCAGNTTGTTCATTTCTCCCGGCGACAAGGTTTATGCGGGGCAGGTAGTTGGTGAAAACCCTCGCCGCGATGACTTGCCGGTGAACCCGACCAAAGCTAAGCACCTTGACAACATGCGAGCGGCTGGTTCGGACAAGGCGATCTTGCTCACCCCGCCGATTAACTTCTCCATCGAGCGAGCAATAGAGTACATCGCCAACGACGAATTGGTCGAGGTGACCCCAAATCATTTGCGCTTTCGCAAGCGAATCCTCGATGCTAATGATCGTCGGAAAGCCGCTAAGCGTGCCAAGGATATTGCCATTTCAGCGGCCTAGGAAAAACGTTTCGCCAAGTTTAGCAGTAGAGAAAACGCCGAGGGCATTTTTATTATCCTATATATTTTTTATGATAGTTCTATGGGAGCTTTCGAATAAACAGAAACTCACTTCACCTCGCCCCAGATTTTTTTTTGCAGCTTAAACATTTCTGGATCGTGTTCCTTTAATTCGGCCCGGACGAAGGGATAAAAGTCGTTTACGCCGAGATAGGCCTCGGTGCTCTCCGCGAAGTATTCCATGGGTGTAGTAAGTGCATAATGCTTCACGGTGCGGCCGGTATAGAGCATTACTTTTTCATAAATACCATTCTCCTTGACTGAGCTGTAGGCATCGAGGATTGCCTTGTTCTTGAATCCATCTTCTAAGACCTGATCGTGATATGCATGGGCCAGTTCATGGAGAATGACGTAAGGGTGCTTAGCCCATTGACCACGGTCGAGTAGCGATTTGGAACGAGGAATGTGCACGTGTTTCACAAGTCGTGGATCGTGACGGTTGGCACGAAGCCATGTTGCGCCTGGATGATATTGCATGGAGCCAAGGGGTTCGTAATGATAGTCGAGCCAGATAGGAAGTTTTTGAAGTGCATTTGCCTTGTCCTTAGGTAGGATATACTTGATGCGCTGCAGGTGATTGGCCAGAGCTTTAAAGACTTCCTTTTTGAATTGTTTGTGCTCATTTTGTAATAGCTTTGGGTCGACTTTGATCGTCCACCCCTCAAGCTGTTTTATGACTGGGTCGTAAAACTGTTGTTCCGGTTTTTCTGCTGTTGCTTGGCCAATTGCTCCGAAGACGAGCATGGTCACTAATTTCGTTTTTTTTATCATTCTGGATGCTTTAAAACTATTCACCGACGAGCCTAATGAGTGCCTGGCCAAGTGCGTTACCGATGAGAAAGTAGCTCTCAGCGTTGCCGAACCAGTGGTGACCATGGCCCACATTGGGCGATTCCATGGCCGGCCGGGCAAATTGTGTTGTTGGTACGAATGCTGTCTTAGGGCCTAGCTTCGCCGCGGCGTTCTTTTGGGCGGACCGGATCGCTAGCATGTTTTTTCCGGCCTTTGGGCCACCATTGCCCAGTTCACCGATGACGACTGGCAGGTTGGGTTGATCGAATTCCTTTCGCAAATCGTTGATGAGGTGGACTAGGTTGGATTCGTAATTTTTGAGTGCATCATCGTCGAACATATCGTTCCACCCCTGAAACCAGATGAAGCCACTGAGCACCGGCTTGTATTTGGCCAAGTGTGGAAAGTCTTCGTCCAGCTTGGTTATGGCCTGACGGTATTCGTCCAGCATTTTTTTGTAGAACTCACCGGTAGTGCCGCCGGCGCTTGGTGGTCGGAAATCCCTATAAATGCTTTTGCCACCCCAAGCGGTCTTGACCAGCAGTACTGGCTCGTCGTACGCCTTGCCAACAAGGTGGCCAAGCTGAAATTCAGGTCCGATATGATGACTCCCGCCATACCCAGTGAAGCCGACTGACAGGCCGCCGGTTTTAAGTTCCTCCTTGGTCTTGTAACGAACAAATACGTCATCTCTCACAACCCAATCGCCATTGGTATCGACAATGTGCTCATACAGATGAGCATTCTTTGGACTTTTCATGACATTTTTAAGGATACCTTTGCCACCATTGTAGTGTTTAGGGTGATCAAAATCGACAACGCCCTGGCCCTGCATGTTCGATTGGCCTGCGAGCAGGAAGACGCGTAGTTTGTTTAACGGTTTTAGGTGTTTCTCGAGAAATGCGAAGGAGGATTCGAGTGCAGGTTTGTTGAATATAGCTAGAAAGTGGCCAGCACCCTGAATGACGTGGAGATCGGTTTCAACGCCCACCTTCTTAAGCGCCGAGTGTAGTGCGGTTGGTCCGGCATAGCCGAGAGTGCGGTGCGTCTTAACCGGCACCAGAACATCCGCTGAGCCGTTGTAAAAGAAAACTGGGGCATCTTTTCTGTCCGCAAAAGCAGCTGGCGATGCCGCTTCATAAATAGCCGGTTTGTCTCTTCGTCGACCACCCAGCCAGTAGGAGAGTGCTCGGGAGTTTTCTCGGGCAGGTCGGAAATCTGTCGGTGCACCCCCTGCAACGGCGGCTGTGATTTTTGTGCCTACTCCCTTCGGGTCTTCCATTTTTGATAAGCCGGTTGTGGCGAGCAGCGATACTAAGTGTCCGCCGGCTGAATAGCCGATTGCGCCGATATGTTCCGAATCAACCCGGTACTCTTTGGCGTGTTGACGTATCCAACGGACTGCATCACGGCAATCTTCAATCTGCGCTGGGCTCTTGTGTCTGGGGGCTAACCGGTAGTCGATTGAGAAGCAGGCAAACCCGCGCCTTGCAAGACTCTTGGCATACATTGTCAGTTGGGTACGAGAGCCGGTTCGCCAGGCACCACCATGAACGACGAGCACTGCAGGGAACAGCCCGTCCCCTTTGGGTACATAGGCATTAAGCCGTAGCTTTTTGTCGTCGATCTTCTTGTAGATAATATCCAGTGTGCGGTCGAATCGTTGTTCATTGGCTAATGCCTCGGTAACGATGCCAAGCAGCAGGATTACTGCAACGATGAGATTCATGTTGAGGTGAGTTTCAAGTTTCAATATTTGGGTTTCAAGTCAGCTTTTGTCCCGCTTGACAAAGGCCATTTGGACATCGCAACGACCACCGACAGGTTGACGGCCAAGCCAAAAATTCCGGCATGTACGCCCCAGTTAACCAAAGTACCGATGGGGTACAGGGCGAAGATGCATATCAGGCCGCAGACGAGTCCCCAGAAGGGCGTGTTGGATTTCATTCCGCGCCAGTACGCGCCGAGGATAAAGCCGGGTGCGAGTTGCATCAGCATGTCGAATTTCATGTCCATGAGCTTGACCAGTGTTGGCTTGTTCTCAAGGGAATTGAGATAGATCGCCACTCCAGCCATAACTGCGACTACGACCCATGAGATCGATTTGCCTATCATTGTCAACCTTGCTTCACTCGCATTTGGGTTTATTTGCCTGTGGTAAATATCCTTGGTCAGCATAGATGAGACCGATAGGAGGACTGAGTCTGCGGTTGACATCAGTGCAGCCAGCACTGCGGCCAGCAGAACTACGATTAGCCAGCGGTGAAGGTCCGATTTATCCATCACGATACGACAAATTTCACTAAACACCCGATCTGATTCGGTATTCGTAAGCGAAGCCAGAGATGGCTCAGTCGATGCCGCAGCAGTGATTCCTACCAAAACCGCGATCAGCGATGCCGTCAGGGGCAGGAATGCCATCGTGGCCACGCCGTTGCGGAGCACCCGCTGGCTGCGCGCGGCGTAGATTCGCTGGATCGCTTGTGGATAAAGCGCTCCTCCCAGTCCAACGACAATGATATAACTGAACCATCGCAGGTTTGTGCGTGCATCTGGCACGGCGACCTTCTCCGGTTCTGCCGACCGCAGTAGTTCGTAGCTTTTGCCTAGTCCGCCAAAGTGGTCTAGCACGATGAACAGCAGAATCACGAATCCGATCATTAGGATGCCCCCTTGTATCAAGTCCGTCCAAGCAACCGCACGGAAGCCACCCAGCGTTTCGTATACTAACATAATTACTGCCAGAAAAATTACTCCCGCGACAAACGCTGTTTGTGGATCGATGTCGTCCGTCATACCCTGCAATAGCAGCCCCATCGCCGTGAGCTGTGCTAGCAGATAGTTGCTGATTGCTAGCACCATTGTGATCGATGCCAGTACCGTATAAGGATGGTGTGAGAATCTATGCTGCAGGTAATCCGCTGGAGTGATGAATGTCTCTCGCTTCGCTAAGCGATGTAGTTTAGGGGCAAAAACCAGATATACTACGATGATCGACGTCATGAAATGAACACTCATCAGCCAGGCGTAGCCAATGCGAAATGTTTTGCCTGTGAAGGCAAACAGCGTATTGCCACTGTACTGAGTCGCGTACAATGTGAGCACCAGCACCATGAAACCCACACCTGAGCCGGCCAGGTAAAAGTCCTTGAGCGAGTTCTCAGTGCGTGCTCGCATCCCCCAGTAGCCGATGCCGATTAGCGAGACCAGATAAAGCGCTATAAACCCGAGCTCTGCTGAACCAAGCGGTATGTTATTCAAAAGTTACCTCCCAAATCATCGCTGTCGTTTGGCCAAGTGCGAAACGCTGCCCAAGCAGTCAGGCAGGAGATTATAAATGAAACGCCTAAACTAGCTAAAGCCCAGAGGGGCATGCCAAAAACCGGCTTGGCACCTTCCTCATCCCAGTACCAAGGCACCGCCAAGATAAACAGAAACACGAAAGCGACTGAAAGGATCCACGGCAAGCGGTTTGATTTGGTTTTGGTATCGTTCATCCGTCTGCAGCAAAGCATGTCCCTCTACATGGTTGGCTGGCAACCCAATTAGTACCTGGTTCGGAAACGACTTGTTCTTTAGTCGAAGTGCTGCATAAAATTCCAGCATACCAATAACGCGCGGAGCCATAGCTCAGTTGGTAGAGCGAGAAGTTGTTGCTTGAAGAGGTTCGTTAAAGTATACAGTCTTTCAAGACCACGATTGAGTTTGTGGGAATGAATTGAAAAGAAATGAAAAAAATACTAACAATTTTTGCTGTTCTTAATTTAGCAATCATACCTCAAGCCCAAGCCTCTTTAGCCGACAAGATTGCCGAGGCAGAAGCTGAATGGATTGTCGGAATTTGGGAAGGTGATATCGATGGAAATAAGGTCATCTTGACTTACTGGTGGGCCATTAAAGATCACGTTCTTGCATCTCACTTCAAGAGCAATGACACTGAGACGTACAGCCTGATTTCCCTTAACGCCGAGACCGATGAAGTCGAGCAGACTGGTTACGACAACAAGGGCCGGAAGCAAACTGGTTCATGGGGTCCAAAGGACGATATGCCGATGCTGACCCTGACTAGAAAGGATGATAGCGGAAATACTAACTCAATGGGTGTCGCTTTTCGCCGTATTGATCAGAATAACATTGAGTTGCAGATTTATAGGGTAGATGCCGATGGTACTGTTGCTGATTTTTCTGAGTTCAGTATGGAAATGAAGCGAGCTAAGGGTAAGAAGATATAAATTTAGTTATGTTGATGCGAAAATGCTCTCATTCGGGAGCCTTTTTTTCTTGGTTTAGCGTTTGGTCAGGCGACACAAATTTGGATTTGGCCGGAGTTATAAGAAATTAATTATTGTGAAGATTATGACCACTCGTTGCCTGAGCCAATACTTATGGCGAAGGATGCGATGAAGGATTTAAGCTACCATGAGCAACCCTCTATTGACGTTAAAGATGAAGGTGTTATAAGACCGATCCAGATAGGTTGAAACATTCGGTTTAGGCTGGAGGATATACGCAGGCAAACCAGAGGAAAAGGCTGCAACAAATGCGTCAAAATATCGATGCCTAAAGGGTTGAGTAGGGGAAATCAAGATGCTACGTTGCCGCCCTTTGCCGATGCTGGGAATACTAGTTAACTGCAACAAAATTGGCGAACTATTATCCACTGGTTTGAAAATTTTAAGTCATGCTTAGACTTAAAAAAGCCCTTGTTTTACAAGGTTAAATGGGGTCATAGCTCAGTTGGTAGAGCGTCGCGTTCGCAATGCGAAGGTCTGCGGTTCGATTCCGCATGGCTCCACCATTTTTTGACCATCAATTTTTACTTCCATCGGTTTTTTATCTTTTACTTTTTGATTCAACACATCAAATTATCAGGACGAACCCGCAAATGTTTATGCTTAAAAAGAATAAATCTTTTCAATTCAAGTCTGTGTTTTTGAAAAAAAATCTAAAATTTCCCCTGACTTTTTTGATCGNAATTTTAGGTGCTACTGACCGAATGGNTTNCATTATCGCAGCTGACTACACACTGAAGCCCGTCGCTTTTAACAAAGTGAAAATGACCGGTGATTTTTGGNGNCCTCGCTTGGAAACGCAGCGCAATACGCTTGTCCCATTCGCCTTTAAGCGCACTGAGCCCGGTGCTGCACACTTGAGGGCGGCGCGCGATTTTCTTGCCGGTAAAGAGACCGAAAACCATCGCCCTCATCGATTTATAGATTCAGATCTTTACAAGGTTATGGAAGGGGCTGCGTATTTACTTCAATTGCGGCGAGATCCCGAATTGGAAGATAAATTTGATGAGCTTTCTCGTCTAATTGAGGGAGCACAAGAGGAGAATGGATATCTTTATCCGTCGCATACGACGGGTGTTGGCGGAACGAAACATATGATGGGCGATTCACCTTACGAGTTCGTGGTTCATAGTCATGAACTCTATAATGTAGGGCATCTTTACGAGGCTGCAATTGCTTACTTTCAGGCAACCGGAAAATCGAAATTGTTAAAAGTCGCAGAGAAAAGTGCCCGTCATATCAATCAAGTATTTTTTGTTGGCGATCCGAAATACAATAACGGTAAACCAATTAGACAGGCTCCTGGGCACCAAGAGTTGGAACTCGCACTGGTTAAACTTTACCGGGCAACAGGCAAGTCTCTTTATCTTGACATGGCCAAGAGATTTTTAGCGATACGTGGCGTGACCTANNTGCCAGATGGCGAAGGAGTAATGGCTCCAACTTACGCACAGCAACATGCTCCCGTGAATGAACAAAGCGAAGCAGTTGGNCANGCTGTTCGGGCTACCTATATGTATTCCGCGATGGCAGATGTCGGGACACTTACAGGACAACCGGAGTATCAGAAAGCGCTTAGCCGGATTTGGGGCGATATTGTTAATACTCGCATGCATATTACAGGCGGTCTAGGTGCAGTTCATGGAATCGAAGGATTCGGACCACAATATGAGCTCCCCAATGCAGATGCTTTTAATGAAACTTGCGCTGCGGTTGGAAATGTCATGTTCAACTATAGAATGTTTCTTTTGCATAAGGATGCACGGTATTTGGATGTTGCTGAGATTGCCTTGCTGAACAATGTCCTTGCTGCTGTCAATTTGGATGGGAATCGTTTCTTTTATGTCAACCCNTTGGACTCTNATGGGAAATATCCGTTTAATCATGGAACCGCGGGTCGCGCGCCTTGGTTCGGTACGGCGTGTTGTCCATCTAATCTAGCCAGGCTTGTGCCTCAGGTTCCTGGAATGATCTATGCNCATGATAACCATGATATTTATGTCACTTTTTATGCCAACTGTGAAACAGAGATTAAGCTAGACGCGGTCCAAATTAAATTGGAGCAAAATACGAACTACCCGAACGATGGGAAAATTACACTGAATGTAAACCCATCGCACCAGAAGCGTTTTAGAGTGCTATTACGAATTCCTACTTGGGCACGTGAACAATTTGTTCCTGGTGAATTATACAGTTATACAGATCCGGTAATGGAAGCGTTCGAACTGAAAGTTAACGGTATGAAGGTACCTGTCAAAAGTAATAGAGGATTTCTGGCGGTCGAACNGGTTTGGGATGNCGGAGACCGTTTAGAATTAACACTGCCGATGCAAATTCGCGTAACAAAATGCCATCCGAATGTTAAATCAAACAGAAACCGTGTGTCATTTACACGGGGCCCGTTAGTTCTTTGTGCCGAAGGAGTCGATAATGGAGGTGCCACTCAACGTTTTTTCTTGGAGAATGTTAAAAACATAACAAGTGCGGAACTTCANAAAAAGTCGATTAATGCGGNTACATTTTTGCAGATCAAAGTTGATGCACANGCTGTGACTGCGGATGGACGGGTGGAAGACTCGGAACTAGTTTTGACGCCTTATTATGCTTGGAATAATCGTGGTGTCAGTTCGATGACAGTCTGGTTTCCACGTAACAAAGAGCTTGCCGTTTTTGATCCAAACTTGCTACCCNCAAAAAGTATATTCTCAAGAGTTATTGCTTCACATACATTCAACGAAGATACAGTTGTGGCAGTTGGTGATAAAAAAGAACCTAGGAATTCTGGTGGCAGAAAAGTTCCGCGCTGGACCAGTCGTCCTGAAAAAGGAAAAGCCCAGTGGGTAGAGGCGCGGTTTCACGAAAGTAAAAGACTTCGAAATGTTGGTGTTTACTGGATGCAGGATCATTCTGATGTGAAGTTTCCAGCGGAGTGGTTTTTGGAAATCAGGCAGGATGGCGAATGGCAGCCATTGGAACTTTATGTGACGGATCATTATGAAACTCGGGCAAACCAGTATAATGTCGTCCGTCCTGCAGCTTCTGTTCAATGCGATGCGATTCGATTGCAAATGACTCCTCGAGAGGATGCTTGTCTCGGAATTCTTGAGTTGAGAGCCGATTTCGAAATTGAATAATTATTTATTCGCATCAATCGTTTGATTTAGCCTCCTGGTGATCCGCCGATTTAGTTTCGAGAGAAAATTATTGCGGTTTTTTTGAATATAAGTTGTGAATATTTCGTATTTACCTACTTTTAAACCCGAGTTTCTAAACGCTTTTATAAATTTTTCATTAAAGTTATGAATAAAACAAAATATATAGGGATTATTTTCCTTTTTCTTTTTGGATTTCAAACCGCACAAGCTCAGAAATCTTTTTTAGAAGAATTCAATGGCCCAGATTTGGATCCGTCTTGGCTTATCTTCGACAATGAGGGAGGCACGCATGTTGGGTTCACAGACGAGGGGGAGTATGAGATTGTCGACTCACAATCAAAGTCCGACGCAGGCTTGGGTCTTAAACTCTCAGGCACTGGCGATTTCACGGCTGATGCAACGATTCGTCTTGAGG
>PBKH01000035.1 GCA_002721375.1 Verrucomicrobiales bacterium | reverse complement strand
CGGCTGCCTCGTCAAAGTGATTCCATAGCAGTTCACAAAGGGCTCCTGCCCCTAGTATGTCCTCATGTGCCGGGTCGTTATTTGTCCCAGCGCAAACCAAAAGCAGTCGTTTCTGTTTAGCATTGCAAATCGCTTGGCTAAGCATAGATAGATTTAAAAACCTACCTATCCAAACCAGACTTGCCCCACTGCATGCCTTGAGAGCGCGCGTTCCGTTGGTTGTTGTCATCGCTAGACGGCGCCCTGAAACCACTTCGGCTTTCATTTCACGCGGAGAGTTGCCCAGGTCAAAATCCACCCCGCCCGAAACTGAGCTATTAATCCGAAGGCCGTCGCGTTCTCCGGCCAAAAGTATTTCGGGGTTAGCTGTACGTGCAGCGAGCGCTTCATCGATTGTTCTACAAGGTAGTATGCCTGTTGTGCCGTTTGCCAGTGCAATTGTCATTGTCGAAGTGGCTCGCAGGATGTCAAAGACCACACAGCAAGTTTTCTCAAGGTCGTGCATTGGCAGCACCTCAAAATCCAACGGTGACAACAAAACATCAAACTCGGTCAAATTCATTTCTGTTTATTTCAATTTCAAATGAAGACGGGAGTAGTCGAATATATATTGCTGTGCGTAGCCGGCATAAGGGCCAAAGTGCGTGTCGGCAAACTTGCGCAAAAGCTTGACGCTTGGCTGGCGCTTCGGGAAGTAAAGTCGTCTTAGTGCACGATCGATCCATACATCTACTGGAAAGACATTCTGATGTCCGCCGGCATAGAGCAATACGCAGTCTGCAATTTTTTGGCCTACACCACGCAGTTTCATCAGCTCAGCTCTTGCCTGACCACTGGTCATTGTCGGTAACCGTTCCCAATCGATTGAACCGTCAAGAATGTCGTGTGCCGCACTGCGAAGGTTCGGGGCGCGAAAGCCAAGCTTGCAGTCTCGTAATTCATTTTCGCTACAGTCGGCGATGGTCTCTATTGTGGGAAACGCAAATGCTGGCTTGCAGCTGTTGGATTCAACTGATTCGCCGAATCGTTGACTCAACAGCGCGACCATCTGCCGGATTTGTACGATTTGTTTGGTCGAAGAGAGAATGAACGATGCAAGACATTCCCAGTAATCTTGCCGCAGAAGTCGTAAACCCGAAAGGGCGGCGACGGCATTCTGAATGGGTTCATCGTTGGGAAACGTGGCAATTACCTCATCGAGGTCAACTTGTAGTTGCAGATACTCCTCAAGCCAGGTCCAGTCGCGGACCGGCTTGGCCAATACGGCGGCGATGCCACCTTCGGTCAATCGTAAACGAACCCAGTGATTGCCGATTACTCCTTCCCACGCTTCATCTACTAATTTCCAGCAAAAAGCTTGGCCACTGAGCAAGGTGATATTGAGGTCATATTNCCGAACGGGAAAGATTTTGTTAAGTTCGTCCAATTGANAAAGTGCGGAAGTCGTTATTCCATGATATTTTTTTTNGGATCGGGTGGTCCGGTGCTTTTGCGCGTGAGCACCTCCGCGACGATGCGCTGTGGTTCCGGCCGTTCACCAGCCAGCAATTTAAGCATGGCGTCGAAGGCTGCCATGCCGAGTCGGAACTTGGGCTGCCGTACGGTGGTGAGTGGCACGCGAAAATGTTCGCTAGTCAGAATGTTGCCGAAGCCGGCCACTGATAAGTCACCGGGAATCTTCAGTCCGTNATCAAGGAGGACGTTCGCTGCGCCAATGGCAACAAGATCGTTGACGGTCTGCACCGCCGTGGCTTGGGTTTGCTCCTTGAGAAACTGTTCCGCCGCATTTGCACCTTCGGCGATTGTCATGCCGGCATTGAANACTAGGGCGGGATCTTCATCGATNTTGTTTTCGCGCAGTGCACGTCGATAACCTTCTTGGCGCGAAACAGCTCGTGCCGAGAAACGTGGCCCGGCAAAGAAGGCGATGCGTCGATGCCCGAGGTCAATTAGGTGCTGTGTCATCGCAAATGACGATTCGTTGCCAAGTGANTGTACGTTAAAGAAGTCGGCGCAGAACTCCGCTAGCGGCCCCATGACAACAGTTGGGATCTGGCGTANCTNTAGGTCCTTGTAAACTGGGACATNCGGAGTGTTGCGATAGACGGGTGAGAGAAAGATACCATCGACACGCCNAGCAATAAGGTTGCGCAGGATTTTTTCCTCCCGATCGGCTTGATTCCATGAGTGATGCAGAATCAACTCATAGCCNTGCTCGAACGAACGCTGCTCGATTGCCATTACGATCCGTGCGAAGATCGGATCGGTGGTGGCTGGGATTACAAGCCCCAGCAGTCTGGTTTCGCGATTGCGTAGGCTGCGCGCACCTAGGTTGGGCGTATAGCCCATCCGCTTGGCGAGGTCGCCTATGCGCAGCTTGGTTCTGGGGGAGATGTCCGGTGCGTCGCGCAGTGCCTTGGATACGGTCATTACCGAAACACCAGCTTCGCTTGCTATGTCCTTTAATCTTACCATGGCTCTAGGCGTGAGATCCGGTCCATCGCAGCTTCTGCCTCAGCGTCTGAAAAAACGAACTGCCCGGTAGCCGCGCTAGGTTTACCTTGCGGCGGCTGCTGCGGATCGTAACCGGCATGCCNGGTGCCAGTTCTACCCCATCCGAGCCGTCGGCGGAAAGGATGGCTTCGCGTTGGCGATCGAGCAACCTTACCTCGATTGCTGAATTCTGGCTGACAATGACCGCACGGTTTGAAAGAGTATGGGGACAGACTGGCGTAATCGAGAATACACCGGCATTCGGCGCGACGATCGCTCCGCCAGCTGCCAAGGAATAGGCGGTGGAGCCGGTAGCCGAGCTAATCACCAGTCCGTCGCACCGGTATACGGTCAGCACTTCGCCGTTTACTTTTACCTCGACACGAATCATGCGCGGCACAGGGCCTCGGCTGATTACAAAATCGTTCATNGCGTTAAGCCGATATGTATTGTTGCNGGATTTCCCCCTAGCAGAGAGAAGTGTGCGTGACTCGATAAAAAAATCCCGCGATGCGATTGCCTGAATTGCCTTGGCTAAGTCCTTGCGTGAAACGGAGGCTAGGAAGCCCATTCCGCCAATATTTACACCGAAGATCGGTGTTCCGGAACCTGCTGTGTTTCTGGCCCAATGCAACATCGTGCCGTCTCCGCCGAACACCATGATCAGGTCAGCCGACAGCATCTCGGTCTCGTCGATTACCGACCTCATTCCGGCGGCAGTCGCCAGCTTGATTGCACGGCTTAAAATTCGCTGTGCGGCTGGCTTGTTGGCGTTGGTCACTATGCCGATTTTTTTGACTGATTTGTTCACTTGTTGAGTAGTACAAGAAATTCCCGGTTGCCGGCTGGGCCGGTTAACGGCGATTTAGTTTCTGCGGTCCAGTCCAGCAATGACTTGTCTTCGACGAACTTGCGCAGTTCATCGAGTACGCGCTGGTGTACTTTTGGATCGCGGATTACGCCGCGTCCCTTGTCGACTTCGACCTTGCCGGCCTCGAACTGCGGTTTCACCAGTACGACCATTTGTCCGCCGGGACGAAGCAAATCTACGATTGGAGGTAAAATCTGTCGAAGGGAAATAAAGGAGCAGTCAATTACCGCCAAATCGAAGGGCTCGAATGGTTTCGAGAAGTCGGTAGGATTCAGATGTCGCGCGTTCGTTCGCTCCATTATGACCACGCGCTCGTCGTTCCGTAGCGACCACGCGAGTTGCCCTTGACCAACATCCACCGCAACTACCGAGGCTGCGCCGTGTTGTAGCAGGCAATCAGTGAAGCCACCTGTCGAAGCACCAATGTCGATCGCACGCAATCCGGTTACCTTGATGTCGAATATTTCCAGTGCTTGTTCGAGTTTATGGCCGCCCCGGCTCACGAACTTCTGGGTTGCTGCAAGTGTTAATTGGTTGCTAGCCTTTACCTTTTCGCTGGGTTTGATGGCTCGCTGACCATTAACCCGCACCTGTCCGGCCATAACCGCGCGCTTGGCCTTTTCGCGGCTTTCGCAGAGTCCGCGCTCGACCAAAGCTAAATCCAGTCGAATAGGCTTGGTCGGCTTCGGGGTCAATTCGGTTTCCTTCATCACTGGGAACAAGTTGCTCCTACGCCTTTTTTAGTCAGAATAGACGCCGTGCCGCAAGGAGCGAACCCACTCTTGGAGATTATCAGTGCCGAAATCCGTGCCGGTGGCCCGATGCCGTTCGCGCGGTTCATGGAACTGGCGCTGTACCATACGGAGTTTGGCTATTACGAGAATGAAGGCGGCCAAGTTGGTCGTTGCGGCGATTTCATTACAAGCGTGAGCGTAGGTCCAGTTTTTGGTAATCTACTTGCGTTTCGCTTTGCGGGATGGCTAGAGGCGATTGATGGACCCGTTCGAATTGTTGAAGCTGGGGCTCACCAGGGTCATTTAGCATTTGACATTCTTGAATGGCTCTTAGCCAACAAGACTTCTCTGTTTGCGCGGTTGACTTACACGATCGTTGAGCCTTCGGTCAGGCGGAAGAGTTGGCAGGTCAAGCGCTTGGCCGATTTCACTAAAAAGGTTGAATGGTACGATTCGTTGGTGAACTTGCCGAAGGTCCGTGGTGTTATTTTTTGTAACGAACTGCTTGATGCTTTTCCTGTTTACAGAATTGGCTGGGATGCTGCTAAACGCGAATGGTTTGAGTGGGCGGTCGGTTGGCGCGATGGGGCGTTCCGCTGGGAAACGTTTGCCGGTGTCGGTGCGGCGTGGCGAACGTTGCTCCCCACTTGGCCAAGCGAGCTGCTCGACGTTCTGCCTAATCTGTACACGACCGAGTTATCGCCCGAAGCCAATGTATGGTGGCGTGCTGCCGCCATTCGATTGGCAATTGGGAAACTCATCGCGATTGACTATGGCCACGGTCTGGAAGATTGGCCCGCTGCAAATCAACCAAACGGAACCGTGCGGGGTTATCGCAGCCAACAAATCGTTGACGATGTTCTATTGGATCCTGGCAAACAGGACATCACGTCTCATGCCAACTTCGGTTTGGCCCAGCGCGCAGGTGAGGTGGCTGGGTTGCAGACCGAACAGTTTACTTCACAAGAAAGTTTTTTAAACAGCACCTTCGTGGAAATGCTCCAATCAGCGCCTGAGCTTGCACAATTGATCAATGTGCGTCAGTTGCAGACTCTGACCCATCCTGATCATATGGGTCGCCCTTTCCGTGTGCTTGTGCAGGCACGCTGAAAATCAACGCATAAATGTCCACACTGCCGCTGGGGCTATAACGAGAGCGGGGAGGTAGTCAGCCAATTGGATGCGGCGAATCTCAAGCAACAATAGCGGAATGCACAGTACGATAAACCCGCCGGTCGCGGTCATGGAGTCAATCAGCAGTCCCGTCTCGGGCAATACTTCGAGCGACTGTTTCACCACCGCGGCCAACAGTGTCAACGTGCCTTGGTAGACCAGAACTGGTAGAGCAGAGAGGAGTACGCCCCAGCCAAATGTGGTTGCGAATGTCATAGTCGAAATGCCGTCCATCACCGACTTGATCGCGAGCGTTCGTATGTCGCCGGTGAGTCCGTCTTGGATCGAGCCGAGCAATGACATTGGTCCTACGCAAAAAAGTAGTGTGCAGGTGACGAATCCTTCACTCGGCGAATTTTTGTCGTCCGCATTCAACGTGGCTGAAGTAAATTTTTTTCGCGCCCAAGCCCCCATGATGTTGAGCCGCTGCTGGATGCCCAGCTTGCTGCCGAGCCATTTGCCACTCCCCAGCGAAAGCATCATCAGCAAGAACAAGGTTCCACGCATCATCCAGTCGCGTGATGGCTGGCCTGGATAACTGCCGGCGAGGCCGTCCCATATCATCTTGAACCCGATCAACAGCGACACGAGCGCAATGGCAAATTTCAAATTTTGCTGGATCTTAATAGAAATTTTGCGGAATAGGAATATCCCGGCGAACCCCCCTAGGAGGATGCACGCAACGTTGAGGATGGTGCCGAGGCCGGTCATGTGCGGAGGTTGGGCGACTCTGGTGCGGGAGACAAGGGCAATGCCGATGTTGATAAATTTAGTGCTGCCAGCCAACCAGCAGCTTTGTTGAGAGTTTCGTTATACTCAGCGACTGGATTAGAGTCGGCTACAATACCAGCGCCTACATGAAACCATGCATTTCCACCACAGCAAACCGCAGTTCGTATAAGGATGTTCAATTGGCTTTCGCGGTTAAAGCCGAGGTAACCCAAGCAGCCTGTGTAAGCGCCGCGAACGACTGGTTCAAGTTCGTCGATAATTTCCATCGCTCGAATCTTTGGTGCGCCAGTGATGCTACCTCCGGGAAAACAGGAGGCCAACGCGTGCAGATGCGTGACACCAGGCCGAAACCGGCCAGATACAGTTGACACGAGATGCTGCACTTGGGCGAAGCGCTCAAGTTTTGCCAGATCTGGCACGTTTACCGAGCCGTATTCGCAGAATCGGCNGAGGTCATTCCGGAGCAGGTCTGTAATCATTACCAGTTCCGCCCGGTCCTTGGCACTAGTTTGCAACTCGTAACCGAGACGGGCGTCGAGATCAGGGGAAGTTCCACGAGGGCGTGTTCCTTTGATCGGTCGAGTGATCACACAGTCGCCGCTCATTCGAAGGAATTGTTCCGGTGAAGAACTGGCAATTTGAAAGCCGCCGCATTGCATAAAACCTGAAAAGGGTGCGGGCGATACAGTCAGCAAACGCTGAAATAACGACCATCCGTCAATGCCGATCTTCGCGGCCAGTCTATGCGTGAGATTGGCCTGATAAATGTCACCTTGCCAGATGTAATCGATGATTTTGCGCACGCGCTTGCAATAGCTTTCGCGCGAGAGTGTCGAAGTGACTTGCAGTAGTGGTGTTTGGCCAAGAGGAGGCTGTGTGATGGGTTCGGGTGCTTGATCAGGTGCGTCGAGTTGTTCGCGCCAGAAATCAACTGCATTTAGGGCGCGTTCGTCGTTGCGATCCCCATCTTCGCCTAGTCCGGTCGAGATAAGCCACACTTTGTCAAGTTGGTGGTCGAAGATGACGAGACTGTCGTAAAAGCCCACAGAACATTCAGGAAGCTCGAGATCATTGCGTGTAGTCAGCGGTAATTGAGGCTCAGTGAACTGCTTCAGTTCGTAGCCGAAATAGCCGAAGCAGCCTCCGAGCGGGAATGGCAGGTCGATCTCCTCCAAGAGTTCGTAGCGGTTAGCTAAGCACTCGAGTAGTTTCCAGGGGCTGCCAAACAGTGTGCGACGACCGGTGGCTGAATCAATCTCGCAACGAGAGCCGTGTGATTCAAAACGCAGGAACGGTCGTGCTGCGACGAGACTGAAGCGTTCGCCATGTTCCATTGTGCCTGAGCGAAGCAGGATTGTTCCTGGTTCTGTGTGGAGTCGACCGGTGAGAGACTCTGGGGAGTGCCCTGTTTCAATTTCCTGTATCAATGGGCAGGTCATTGGCGATCAAATTTCGAGAAATTTTAGAATGCTGCGGTTAGTTTTAAGTGGGCTGACGAGCGAGAGGCAAATACGTTCCGGTTGAAAAAAATCGTTGGCTACACGGCGGATATCGCTGGGCTTAATCTCGTTTAGGTGGGCCTTTATTTCGTCCGGTGGGATGATTCGGTCGAAGCCGAGCAGTTGTTCGCCAACCCAGTTCATTTGACTCTCGGTGTTCTCGAGACTCAGTTCAAGCTGGCCGATGAGGTAGTCGCGCGCTCGTCGCAGTTCGGCGGAGCCGGGCGGTTTTTCCCGGAGCCGTCGTAGTTCTGCCAGGGTGAGCCGGAGTGCCTTTTGCAGGTGCGCCGTATCCAATCCGGCGGTGATTGTGAGGCTGCCAGTGTCGTGATGAAAATTGGGCGTCGAGTAGATGCTGTAGGCCAGGCCATGCTCTTCTCGAATGGATTGGAAAAGGCGCGAGCTCATGTTCTCTCCGAGAATAACACTTGCTAGGCGGAGAGCAAACCGTCTTGAATCGTGCCGTGAGCAGGTGCGGATGCCTAAGGCAAGGTGCGTTTGTTCTATCTCGCGGGTGAATAGCCTGACTTTCGGCTTCAATTGGTCATTTATGGCGGGGAACCAATTTGATCGGCTTCCTGCGGGGATGCGCTTTGTCAAGCGCTTAGCCAGGTCAAGAAGATTACGGTGGCGGATGTTTCCAGCGGCAACCACAACCGTGGAGCCACTTACATAGTGATTNGCATGAAACTCGGACAACTGGTTTTTTCTAGTTCGGTTGAGAGAGAGTTCGTTGCCGGCGATGGAGCGACCAAGCGGTTGGCTAGGCCAGAGAGTCTCGTCGGATAACTCAAGCACAAGCTGCGATGGCTGATCTAGTGTCATCGCGATCTCTTCTTTTATCACTCGGCGCTCGCGGGTGATTTCCCATCGGTCAAGTTCCGGGTTCAGATACATGTCCGTCAGCACGTCCATCAGTGTGGCGGCTTGGCTGGCATGTGCGCGTGCGTGGTAACAGGTGCTCTCCTCGCTGGTGCAGGCATTGATGTACCCGCCGATGCCCTCGATCTCCCGCGAGATCTGTGCGGCCGAGCGACGCTTGGTTCCCTTGAACAACATATGCTCGAGGAAATGGCTGATGCCGTTTTCTGATTCGCGTTCGCAGCGGCTACCGACTGCTGCCCAGATGCCNAGGCTAATGCTGGTCATATGNGGCAACTCGGCCGTGGCCAATCGTAGCCCATTGGTCAATTGGGTGATATGATACATNCTGGGTTCGGTTTCCCCCGGGGCTGGCGATTAAACGGCGATGGACGCGCCATGGCAACTCCCGCGCTTCATTAAGAAAGATTGATTTAATATTATTTTCTGTTTAATTTCACTTATGCAGCTCGAGAGCTTGAAGGTGTTTTGCGATCTCGCCGAGAGCCGGAGTTTCACCAATGCAGCCCGGATTAGTGGTATCTCCCAGTCGGCTGTGAGTCAGCAGATTAACTCGCTTGAGCGGCATTTCGGTNCACTGCTTATTGAACGTAGCAAGAAGATGTTCCGTTTGACAGTGGAGGGGCGGTTGCTCTACGAACATAGCAAAGAGATCATCAACTCTTATGAGGCGCTGACGAGTAATATACAGTCCCTGAAAAACGTGGTTTCGGGCAATATCCGCATTTCTACGATCTACTCTCTTGGGCTCCACACTCTGCCGCCGTTCCTGAAAAAATTCCTCAAGAAATTTCCGACTGTTAACGTGCATGTCGAGTATAGCCATGCGGAAAAAATTCTAGAAGACATACTGGGTAATGTAGTGGATCTTGGCCTCTTGGCTTACCCAGGAAAAAACGGCAAGTTGAATATTATCCCGCTGATGGAGGAGCCGCTGGTATTGGTCTGTGAGCCGGGGCATCCCTTGGCCAATCGCGGGTCGATTTGTCTCGCCGACATCTCGGGTGAAAACCTAGTCGGGTTTCATATTGACATACCAACCCGGCGGGGGATTGATCGCGAACTGCGAGAGAAGAAAATCACCGTTAATACGGTGACGGAGTTCGACAACATTGAGACCGTGAAGCGGGCGGTGGAGATTGGAGCTGGCGTAGCGATTGTGCCAGAGGTCACCGTGGCGCAGGAGGTCCAATTGGGTAGTTTGGCTAGCGTGAAGTTCAGCGATGTGCGCCTTGCCCGGCCTGTGGCTGTGGTGCACAAGAAAAGCAAAACCCTATCACCGGCCCTGCAGCAATTTCTGTCCATCTTGACCGGTTAGTAGCGACTCAAGCTGCTTTGCCAAGTAGTTTAGCCATCTTGTTGAGATTCCGGCATTTGGGCCTCTTTTTTCGCAACTTTTGATCGAAACCGCTGTTTATTCTTTCTCTTGCTGCCTTTGTAATGGCACTTATATCGATTAAAAACATTCTGGCTGAAGCTGATTTGGCCACTCCCGTTGAGTTTTCAGACCTGACGAAAGAGTGGCGTGTAGCCACTGAGAGTGGCTCGGAGGAGCCGTTATTAGCATTTTTCGCTCGCGAAAAGGGTTTGACGGAGGATGTCTTTCTCGAACGCTTGGCTAAGGCGATGGATTTGCGATTCGTCGATTTGAAGGATATTAACCCATCTGCGGATGCTCGAAAGCGGGTGACTACCAAGGTAGCATTTCAGCATTTTGTTCTGCCGATCCATGCTGATAATGGCACGCTTGAGGTCGCTGTCAGCGACCCATTTGACTCGGTTATGATAAATGCCGTGCAATTCAACGCCGGCGGCACGGTCAAGTTGGCACTTGCACCACGTGGAGAAATCGAGAAGGCACTCAAGAAATATTACGGTGTTGGCGCCGAGACGTTGGAGGAACTCGAGGATGAAGACGAAGAGCCATTCGAGATTTTCTTTGACGAGGACAAGGAGATTACAGAGGGCGACCAGGACGCTAGTGTCATCAAGTTTGTCAATCAGGTCATCTGGGAGGCGTTCAAGGACAGGGCAACCGATATTCACTTCGAGCCGGCGGAAGATGAATTCCGCATCCGCTACCGTGTGGACGGTATTCTGCATCAGACCCCGATGCCGCCGCAGTTGAAGCGCTATCAGGCCTCGCTTATCTCTCGTATTAAAGTCATGTCTGGAATGGACATCGCCGAGAAGCGGCTACCACAAGACGGCCGCATCAATGTTCGGATCAAGGGCGAGGAACTCGATATACGTGTCTCCACTGTGCCAACGGTGTATGGCGAGAGCGTGTCGCTGCGCTTGCTGACTCGTGGCAATATTTTCCTGACACTCGATAAACTAGGTTTCGATCCAAAGGACGAGGCGATCCTTCGCGAGTTGATCGTCAAGCCGCACGGGATCATTCTCGTTACTGGTCCGACTGGTTCGGGTAAGTCAACTTCACTATATGCGTTCCTGAGCACAATTAACTCTGTCCATCAGCGGATNATTACCATTGAGGAGCCGGTTGAGTATGAGTTGAAGGGGATCAACCAGATAGCGGTGCGTTCCGACATCGGGCTTACATTTGCTACCGGACTTAGGCACATCCTGCGGCAGGATCCAAACGTGGTGATGGTTGGGGAGGTTCGTGATGGCGAGACGGCTGATATTGCTATCCGGGCTGCGTTGACAGGCCACCTGGTGTTTAGCACGTTGCATACGAACGATGCTCCGGGCGCGTTCACGCGGCTGATTGATATGGGCATTGAGCCGTTCCTTGTGGCGTCGTCGGTGGAGGCCGTTATGGCCCAGCGTCTGGTGCGCACTATATGTCCGAACTGCAAGGAGGAGCAGAAAGTGAATCGCGACTACCTGCGGCAGATCAACTGCCCAGCGCATATCATTGAGACTGGCTCATTTTATCATGGGGTCGGCTGTGAGGATTGCCGCCAACAAGGTTACCAAGGGCGCTTGGCTATCTATGAGATGCTGGTGATGAGCGAGGCTATCCGGCCACTGATCCTCAAGCGTGAGGCCTCCTCGGTCATTGGTCAGGTCGCGGTGAACGAGGGAATGCGTACGCTCCGTGACGACGGCTGGCAAAAAGTAGTCGATGGTAAGACCACCATTGAAGAGATTTTGCGTGTGACTATGTCAGACGAACATTTGAAGGAAGAGTAACGTGGCTGCGAAGAAATCCAACTGGAGCAGTTGCAACCTACTGGAGCCGATGCCGGACGGTAGCCGGCTGTGGCAGTTCTCTGTGTCGTCGAAAAAAGTGAAGCTTTCGGGCGACCTTCGTGTGGCCGTGGGTGAAAATCCGCCTACCAAGGCGGTGTCCAAGGACTGGACGGATCTGCTCAGTCGTAAGCTCAATATCGCCACACTGCCGCCGGAGAAGGTTTTTTTGCGCGTGGTTGATCTGCCGCCCTGTGATCAAGACGAGTTGCTCCCGATGGTCGAGTTCCAGATTGAGGATTTATCTCCACTTCCGGCAGTGCAAACAGTGTGGTCGGCAGAGTTGGTGCCCGGTTCCACAGGTTCAGAGGGTAACCAAACAGTGCTGGTCACCATTGCAGAGCGAAGTGTGGTTGAGGAGCGACTGGAAGAACTCGAATCTGTCAATTTTTTGGCCGACAGGGTGGAGGTGCCTTTGTTGCGGGAGTTGGTGTCTAGCGAGCCAAGAGCGGATGGGGCACACATTCAGCTCGTGCAGGGGGGAGATTCTGTTCTGGCACTGGTTGCGTGGTGGTTTGACGGTCGCCTAGTTGAGATCAATTCGTTCAACCTTCCGGACCNTGACGTAAACCGTGATGTTTTGGTCGAAAAAATTAACAACGTAGCTTGGTCGGGGGAGATTGCAGGATGGATGCCGGGCGATCCNGCATGCTATTTGGCTAAGCGTGGCGATGTTGGGGCCGATTGGAAGGTGGCTTTGGCCAAGTGCTTTGGCGACCGTATCAAGGAGGTTGACCCGGTGGCCGAGGTCGATATGGCCACGGCAATGGCCGAATTCGCTTCACGGTCCACGAGTCCCGGGCTGATGATTGAGGAGTACCGTATCCGCAATCGGCAGCGGTTCCTAGATGGGCTTTGGATGGATGGGATTAAAGGTGTGGTGGCTTTTATGCTTCTTGGCCTGCTTGGGTTTTACGTATACGGCAGTACGCTTCAAGGCACACTCGATGAGAAGCAGCAATTAGTCACCGTCAAATCCAACCTCTACAACAAGGCGCTATTGCTCAAGGCCAAGGTTGAGACTTTAGAGAAGCAGAAGGCGCTTAAATTTGCTGCGTTAGATGCTTGGTATAAGGTTGTCACGGGCTTGCCTGCCGAGTTGAAGTTCAAGCAGCTGTCATTCTCCTCTGAACGAACACTCGAGGGTAAAACGAGCCGAACNNTGCTAATCAACGGTGAGGTCGGATTAGACAANGAGGCAATGATTGACACTTATCATGAAGCATTAACACGGTTGGAGGGGGGCGATGGCCAGTTGCTTTTTTCATCCGTGCGTGGAGGGAANAGCAGGCGGGACGCCCGAAAAAATGTGACGGTCTGGTCTTTGGAATGCGAATTCGATGGCAAGTAACGAAAGCATCTTTGACAAGCTAAACCTGAGCAGCGGCGAGCGGCGNTTGGTTATGTTTGTTGCTGTAGTGCTAATTTTTGCTCTTGCGTGGATGGTGTGGGGGATGATCCCAAGCCCGGGTGTGACCAAAACAAACATTGCCAAGGCCGAAAAGGAGCTGGAAAGATTTCAGGCAGAGATTTCAAAGACAGATGAATACAACCGCCAAATGTCTGAACTAGAGGGCTTAGGCTCGGCGGTGGTTCCGATTGAGCAGCAGGTGAACATGAGTAGATTCATCCGCAGTCTCACCTCGGCTAACAACTTGGATGTTACCGACAACAAGCCAATGAAACCGAAGACTAGCGAGTTTTTCATNGAGCAGTCGACGACCATCAGATTTACAAGCAAGGAAAGCGACCTTGTCAATTTCCTCTGGAAAATGGGCGAGAGCGACTCGATGGTCAGGGTGAGCCAATTGAGAATTTATCCTGACAAGAACCGATATAGGTTAAACGGCACGATGACTGTGACAGCCAGTTACCAGAAAGACTTTAAGGCTTCACGGGTCAGTTCTACCGACGCTAAGCGTGAGTCGGAACTGGTCAAGTCCGCAGCCAAGCCTGATGCTGCGGCCAAACTTGAGCCAGAACCGGCTAAGTCCGCAGCCGAGCCTGATACTGTGGCTGAACCGAAGTCAGAACCAGCCAAATCCGAAGCTAAGCCAACTCGTAACAAACGTACCGTGCCCAAGCGTACCGTGCCTTCCAGGCGCGTTCGCCAAACCCAATGAGATTGATTCAATGAAACTTTTCCAATACTTGAGAGTCATGAAAAACCTGATAACTATTGTCCTTGCGTTGGCATGTGCCGTGCATGGCCAAGCGCAGCCTGCCAATCCACCCGCCCCGCCGGCGCCAACAGCGCCCGGAGACGCCACCTTGGCTAACCCTGCGGATCCAGCAGCAGCACCCGATCCGGTGGATGTGGCTCAGGAGGATGCCCAGATCATCCCGATGGCCGATCTGCAGTTGGTCAACATGCCGCTTGAGCAGTTCCTCGAGATTTATGCTAATTACGTTAAGCGGACCATCTTGCGTGCTTCNGCGCTCCCTAACCTCAATGTGACCCTTCAGGCGCAGACTCCGTTGACCGTCGAGGANGCCGTNCAGGCAATGGACAGTGTGTTATCGCTCAANGGCTACACGACNATCCCGGTTGGNGANAAATTTGTCACCTTCGTGCCCAGCGCGAATGCATTGCAGGAGGGTGCGGCGTTNTCGACNATCACCAAATCCGANGANTTNCCCGAGGCCAACCAGTACATCACTCANATCAAGCAACTGAANCATATTCTNCCTAGTGAGGCGGTGCCGATGCTCACACCNATGGCTAAGAACGCAGCTGGNATTGTGGCNCTTGATGTCAGCAAGACGCTCGTTTTGCGTGATAACTCCTCCAACATAAAGCGTATGCTTGAGCTGATTGATCGCATAGATATCAAGCCGGAGGAAGACTACAAACTNANNGTCATCCCAATCCGNTANGGCAAGGTGGAGGAGATNTACGCNACTATGCAGGACCTNATNAGCGGGACCGGCGGATCTTCTCGCCCAAGCTCTTCCTCTAGTAGTTCAAGATCAACNCCGAGTTCGAGGACTTCCTCCAGTAGGATCGGCTCTTCAAGAAGTTCATCATCTAGCCGTGGAGTGCGGCCAATGCAGACTTCTTCCTCGCGGTCATCAAGTAGCAGTTCATCCAACTCATTTCGTAGTCGTTTACAGGGTATCGTGAATCGCGCTGCAGGTGGAGATATCCAGATTCTTGAGAATGCCCGAATCATTCCCGACTATCGTTCCAACTCGCTCATCATATTTGCTAATGATGAGGATATGGTAAAAATCAAAGAGATTGTTGAACACGTTGACAGTCTACTTTCACAGGTGCTCATTGAGGCTATTATTGTAAACGTGACTCTATCGGATGGTATGGATTTGGGGGTCAATGCTTTCATGCATAATGCGGAAGGGCCCGGAGATACACGCCATATAGGGGGATTTATGAACGGTGGTCCTTCAACAGGAAACACTGTATCTGAGCCGGCTCCAAGCGTGAATGTTAATCCAGGTCAAGGTGGTGGACAGGGAGGTGGCCAACAAGGGAATGGAAATAGCGCGAATACCATTGCAGCGTCAGCTGGAAATGCCCTGAAGTCTCTTGGGGCTGGCGCGTTGGCGGGAGGGTTTTCTTACATCGGCCGCTATGACAATTCTCTTGAGTTTGCTCTTAGTGCATTGGCTAGTAATAGCACCGCGAAGGTGTTGCAAACGCCTCGTGTCCAGACAAGCCACGCTGTTCCTGCTACATTTTTCAATGGTGAACAGGTTCCTTATCAGGGATCTAGTAATTGGGGTGGTGGTGGTTTCGGTGGTTATAATAATTGGGGTGGTGGTGGTTTGTGGTTACACTCAATTTTTGAATGTGGGTATAACATTGGATGTGACACCCTATATTACTCCCGATGACTTGGTTGTGATGGAGATTCAACAAACCATTTCGGAATTGGATGGCTTTATAGATATGGGCGGTGGACAGCAGGGAGGTGCTGGAATGAAGGCCCCTCAGACCACGGAACGTGAGGCTGCTTCTACTATATCAGTTAAGGATGGGGATACGATTCTTCTGGGAGGTTTTATCCGTAATTCAAAGACCGGAACCGAGTCTGGCGTTCCATTTTTGAAGGATATTCCATTGTTTGGTAATTTATTTAAAAACCAGTCCACGACCAATAAACGTTCTGAACTGCTGGTTCTTATTCGGCCTACTATTCTTAAATCACCTGAAGATGCAGCATTGATTGTCCAACAAGAGCGTAAACGATTGCCTGGTATCCGTGAGGCTGAGGCAGAATTTAAGGCATTTGAGCAGGCCCGACAGTTAGAAGTAGAGAAGAGAATTTCTGGGATGAGAAATGAGGCGGATGAACCTCAAAGACCTCCAACTCGTTCCAAGCCACCCTTCAATTAATCGATTCATATAGCTTATCGTAATTGGCTGTGGTTTGTCTCCACGAAAAGTCGGCACGCATTCCGTTTTTACGTACCCTGTCAAGGCGGACAGGGTTGGCGTAGAGTTCCAATGCACGGCCAATCGCTTGGCCAAGTCCATCAGGGGTGCAATCGGTAAACTTGATGCCAGTCGCCTTGTTCTCTCCTTCGAAAAGGTCATTCACTGAGTCGTCCAGTCCACCAGTGGCATGCACGATTGGCACCGCGCCGTAGCGCAGGCTGTAAAGCTGGTTCAGGCCGCACGGTTCGAAGCGAGACGGCATCACAAAGAAATCACTTCCGGCCTCGATTCGGTGTGCCAAGCCGGTGTCGTAGCCCACACGAACTGTTATCTGGCCAGGATGCCGCTTGGCAAGTGTGCTCATCGCTTGTTCCAACAGGGCATCGCCGCTTCCAAGTCCGGCAAACTGAAATTCAACCCTGTCGGCGAGTAACTGTTCCATTGCGCTCAGCAGCACATCGATTCCCTTTTGCTCGGCGAATCGACTAATGTTTCCGAACAATGGCACGTTGGGTTGCTCTTCCAGCCCAATTTCACGCTGCAATGCAAGTTTGTTCATGGCTTTGCCTCCGAGCGAATCAATCGAGTAAGGAGCGGTGAGATGCGGATTGTACGTCGTGTTCCACTCGCTGTAGTCGACACCATTGAGAATACCAGTCAGTGCGCTAGCTTTTGCTTGGAAAATGCTCTCGAGTCCGCAGCCGTATTCTGCCGTCAACAATTCGCGGGCATATCGCGGACTCACGGTGGTGACAAGGTCTGCGAACACAACACCGCCCTTTAGCAGGTTAAGGTCGTTATGAAACTCCATTTGCTGCCAGTTAAAGAATGAATCGGGCAAATTGGTGAGGGCAAATTTGTCCTTTTCAAAGCGCCCTTGATAAGCGGCATTGTGAACGGTGAAAACCTTGCCGATCTGCGTTTGGCCAAGTGAGAGCAGTGGCATGGTAAGTGCGGTATGCCAGTCGTGTGCGTGAACGATATCTACTCGTTTTGCAAGTTGAGCGACGCATTTTGAAAAAAAAATGAATCGTTCAGCATCATCGTTATGACCGTAAAGACAATCGCGGTCGAATAACTCCGGCTCATCAATGAATAGAACGGTTAGATTTGGTTCCGGTTCAACTTTCCAAACCTTTGAGGGTAATTCTGCTTCACTAAGGATTTCTAGGCTGTGACATTCTTCGCGGATACCGCGGTACAATGGCGTGACAAGCGTGATATTGTGCCCTGCCTTGGCTTGAGCTCTAGCCAAGGCTCCAGTGGCGTCCGCCAGACCGCCCGTCTTGGAATACGGGAACACCTCACTGCTGGCGTGGAGGATGTTCATGAATAAGCTGCCTGCTTAGTTGGCGGGGATGCGGTCGATGCGCAGGTAGCTTTGCAGTGGCTCAGGGATAAGAATGCTTCCGTCGGACTGCTGGTAAGTCTCGATCAACGCTACGAATAGACGCGCCAGCGCGGTGCCGCTACCGTTGAGGATATGAGGGTGTCGGTTCTTACCGTTGGTATCCTTGTAGCGCAGGTTCATGCGGCGGGATTGGTAGTCTTCGCAATTGGAACAGCTGGATACTTCGAGGTAATCGCCTTGTCCTGGTGCCCATACCTCGATGTCGTAGGTGGTGGCGCTGCCGAAGCTCATGTCGGCAGTGCAGAGCTGCAGGATGCGGTAGTGCAGGTTAAGCGACTGCAAAATCTTTTCTGCATTGCCAATCATTTTCTGGAGCTCGTTGTAGCTACCCTCCGGTTCGACGATTTTGATGAGTTCCACCTTGTCAAATTGATGGACACGGATCATGCCGCGGGTGCCCACGCCAGCCGCTCCAGCTTCTGCACGGAAACATGGGCTGTATGCACAGTAGTATTTTGGCAGCTCCTCATTTTTCAAAATCTCTTCTCGGTGGATGTTTGCGACCGGTGCCTCGGCAGTTGGGATGAGGTAGAGTTTGCCTCGACTTTCTTCGTCTAGGCCCTCCTGCACCATGTAGGCTTGGTCTTCGAATTTCGGGAATTGGCCGACACCGATCATGCAGTCGTAGCCGATCATAAATGGCGGTGATACTTCAGTATAGCCATGCTCGTGTACGTGCATGTCGAGCAGGTACTGGATTAGTGCCCGTTCCAGCCTCGCCCCCCAGCCGCTGTAAAGGAGGAATCCGCTGCCGGATAACTTGGCGCCCCTGGCGAAGTCGACTAGGCCAAGGGATTCACAAATTTCTGTGTGAGGTTTTGGATCAAAATCGAACTTTGGTTTTTCGCCCCATTGNCTNATNTCGNTGTTNTCCTGTTCAGATGATCCGATAGGCACNTCGGAATGNGGCAAGTTTGGTAGCCGAAGCAGAATGTCACGAAGATCGCTGTCAGTTTCACCGGNCTTGGTATCCAGCTTGGAAATTTGATCGCCAATGTNGCGCACCTCGACNTTTTTTGCCTCTGCCTCTTCGAGTTTTTTTTGGCCCATTAGCGTGCCGATTTCCTTCGAGGCGGTGTTGCGTTTGGCCTTGAGTACTTCAACAGCGGTAATTGCCTCACGCCTTTCAGTGTCGAGCCGCACAACTTCGTCCACTTTGGCGGCAAATTCCTCACCGCGAGAGGCGAGGCGTTTGCGAACTTGGTCGGGGTTCTCCCGGAACTGTCTAATATCCAGCACGGGCGGTAGTATAGGGGGGTATCTTGGGGGTGCAAGGCATTGACTCTACTACGCCTATGAGTCCATAGTGCGAGCTCTTTTAATATCTAAAAAACCCGATCATTATCAACGCAACCCAACCATGAGTTCACTGATTCGTCAGGCTAGCTATTTGGCCTTCCGCTGGAAGATTCTTCTCGCCCCCGTCTTTATAACCGCCGGAGTGGCAGTCGCGATTAATTGGGTGAGTGCTTCTCCCGAGGTATCAGCCCCGCGTGAGACTCCCCCCATTACTCTTTCTGATCTGGATGCCGACGGTGATCTCGACATGCTGGTCGAGTCNTCGGCAACATTTGGCCAGACGGAAGATGGTTTGGTCGACGTGTTCACGAATGACGGCGAAAGGATGGCGCCACTGGCCGTCGGTTTGGCAAAAACCGAATTGGAGTCGAGCTTCGGTGACTTGTTGCCGGGCTATGCGAGGTGGCTCTCCGGGGATAGCAATTTAGTTGTATCACTAAGCGACAACTTAGCCGGTATTTCGCCGTTTCCGCCGCTACCACCCGCGATGCAGGCTGCTGCGCCTGAGCGTTTCGACACAAAGTCCAGTACGTTAGGCAATGACTATCCGGAGATACGCACACTGACGATGAATTTTACAGCATTGGCCAAGCAGGTTACTGCTGCCAATCCCGAGCCTGACGAGACGATTCGCCGACATCGTCTTTTAAGTCTCCAAAAAATGGGGGCACCGGCCGANGNGAATGAGCCTAGACCAAAAGGNCCAAGGCTGTTGGGTGGTGATTTCGAGCCGGGTNTGAGGGATGATTTTTTAGGNGTAATCGACAACCATACTGCTATTCCTGCGGATACGCATGGTGCGGTCGGCCCNGAGCATCTGATGGTTGCGCTAAACACAGAGATCGCCATNCAGACACGTGAGGGAGANTTGCTNAGCAAGNTTGGCTTGGNCGACTTCTGGNCCGGCTTCAGTCATGGCTTTGTTTTCGACCCGAAGGTTGTGTACGACCACTTAGCCGAGCGATGGGTGGTCTTCACAATAGCTGATGTTAATACTACCAAGTCCGCGGTTCTTATCGCCTTATCAAAGACGACCGATCCGACTGGTGACTGGGACATGGCTTCGATTCGTGTACATCCGGAAGCGTTCAAGGACAACTACCTGTATGCCGACTATCCCAGCGTTGGTTATAACAAGAAATGGCTGGCAGCGTCGGTTAATCTNTACAAGGGCACAAATGAAGTCTCAGGCACCAAGGAGTTTGTAGGTTCGCGTATTTTTGCCTTCCATAAACCGGACTATATTCAGGGGGGCAAGGCATACTATACACAGTTTGACGACCCCGGTTTTTTCACGGTTGTTCCGGCGACTACATATGACGCGAAAGATACTAATCTGCTATTCATTACAGAACAGAGCACACGTGCACTGCGAATCAGTGCACTGTCGGGTCAGGTAGGTCAGGAACATTACACTCCGCACTACGGTCGTACAGCGCTTGAGGATGTTACGGCCTGGGAGTTCTCCATCGGTAAGACAAATATCTCACCACAAAAGGCTGCGGCGAAGCGCATTTTCGCCAACGACTCTCGCATGCATGCGTTGGTCAAGCGCAATGGCAAACTTTGGGCTGCGCATCATGTTTTTCTGCCGGAAGGCGTGACCAATGTGAACCGTACGGCGATCCAGTGGTGGAATCTCCAGACTAACGCGGCAATCATACAGCGTGGTTATATTCAGGATACGAACGCCGTTAAGCAGTACACTTTCCCCAGCTTGGCGGTGAACAAAAAGGGTGACGTGCTGATTGGCTATTCCGGATTCACCAAGGACACCTATGCTAGTGCCTATTTCTCGCACCGTCAGGTTTCCGATCCTTTGGGGTTTATGAGCAAGCCAGCGTTGCTAAAGGCAGGGGTGGCTCCGTACATTAAGCTGCGCCCTGACGGCCGCAATAGCTGGGGCGACTATAGCGCTTCGCAGGTCGATCCAAACAACGATACCGACATGTGGACCATCCAGATGTATGCCGAGACACGCAATATTGAGCAGAAAAACATCCCTGACGAAAAACGAGATCGGTGGGGCACCTGGTGGGGCTTCATGGCATTCCAGCCGGACGATCCTCCGGTGGTTTCGCGGCAGCCGGCAAACCAGACAGTAATGCTGTTCGGCTCGACCGTTTCTCTGGACGTTCAGGTCGAAGGGGCTTCGCCTTTCACCTACCAGTGGCGGTTTGAGAAGAAGGATATTGCCGGGGCCACGGCGGCAACATATACGATCGACAGTTTTCAGCCGGAACACATGGGTAGCTACGAAGTGTTGATCCGAAATGCCACTGGCTTTACCAGAAGCAAAACCGCTGTACTCGACGCCGTGCTCCCAACGATCGGCGAGCCCGATCAGCCCAAGCGTATCAGTGGTCCAAATGTCACCATGACCGCATCGCCGACAACGGTTGAGACGGTAATTGGCATTCATACCAACGTCGTCCTGCGGGTCGATCCCAAGGGCACCGGACCGTTCGAGTACCAATGGAGTTTCAATGGAGAGGCGATCGATGGAGCTACGGCTGCCACGGTAGATCTAGGTGTCATGACACCGGATGTCGAGGGTGACTACTCGATAAACATTCGTAGTGCTATTGGCGAGGCTACTTCCGAGCATACATCGCTCGAGTGGTTGATCTTTGACGAGCCTGAGTTTTTTAACGTCAGTATCACAGATTCAGAGCTTGGCTTTCAAGTGAGTGGGCATCGCTGGACGACCAATGTGTTCGAGTACTCTGGCGATCTGCGTAATTGGAGATTACTAACCAAGGGAGGCAAAGCAGACGAAATGTTCAATGCTTCCGGCAACAACAGTAAATCGATCAACCGACCAGATGGAATCGACAAACTGTTCGTGCGGGCATTGCTAAAGACAGAGAAATACTCCAAAAATGCGATTGGCTTCGCTCGGGTGACGTATCCCAGGGGCAAGTCTCTCATCGCGAACCCGCTTTCTCGTGAGGATGGGAACTTGGTGGCTAACTTGTTTCCTTCCCTCCCTGAAGGAAGTAGTTTGGCCAAGCTCGATGAGGCGACAGGTCAGTTGGTGGTTAATGTGTTCGAGGATGGGGCATGGAAGGACCCGTCAATGTCGCTGAACCCCGGAGAAGGTGCGGTAATCGACAATGCCGGTGAGGTGCCGCTGGCGGTGGAGTACGTTGGTGTGGCGCTACAGGGTGATCTGAATTCTACTGTTCCGGCGGCGGCGGCATTTCGAAGCACGATGACGCCGATTGAGGGAGGGGTCACTACCGCGCTTGGTTTGCCAGCGACTGATGGCTTGCAGGTGCAGTTGTTTGACAACGCTTCTGGTTCATATGTCACCCACACTTTTTCCGAGGGAACATGGCAACCGATCGAGCCTGTCGTTGCGCTTGGTCAAGCGTTCCGCGTCATCGCCGGCGCGTCATTCGAGTGGCATCAATCGGTCGCTTACAACGAGATCATTATGCCTGAGGTGACGACACAGCCCGAGGATCAGATCGTCACCAGCGGTTCTTGGCTCGGGTTATCTGTCGGCGGCAAAGGTGATCCGCTTAACTATCAGTGGTATTTAGATGGGAAGGCGATTGATGGCGCTACCCGCAGTGCGTTGGCATTTGAGACGGCTACTGAAGCTGAAGCCGGCCAATACACTGTTAGTTTAACAAACCGTTTCGGTTCTGTGACCAGTTTGCCAGCGACCGTGTCGGTACATTATGTGATCAACCGTGAAGCCACCGGTGCGGGGAGAATTGTGTTAGAACCATTGCAGGATCATTATGCACCGGGTTCGAAAGTTACCGTGACCGGCGTTGCGGAGGAGGGATACTCTTTCGAGAACTGGGGTGGCGATGCAAGCGGCGATGCCGTTCAAATTACAGTTACCGTCGATAAGCATCTGACAGTAACCGCCGACTTCTCGCGCGACTATATCATGCCGACANTGACCGATTCNCANTTNCGTGAGGATGGNAATTTTCAGTTCACAATCGTTGCNGAGCCAGGCGCGAAGACCAAGCTACANTACAGTTTTGATCTNGAGAACTGGGTCGATTACCGCACNGANACCAATCCGGGTGAGTTGTNCGTACCGGTTATTCCGCCGGACGGAATCAAGGGTATGTATTTCCGCGTACTTGTCACTGGTAAGGGCTATTCGGACAATATCGTCGGTTATCAGCTTCTNGATGTGCCGGTGGGTAGATCTCTATTGTCCAATCCTTTGNCNAATNGTGACAACACGCTAGCCACTATCCTGCCTGGCGGCCCGGCCAAACTGACCGTATCGACTTGGGATGGNGGTTCCGGCTCGTGGCAGGAGAGCACTTTCANTGATNTTTGGAGTGACGCTGGNCTCGTAGTTGCGCCGGGACAGGCGGCGCTCTTCGATAACAACTCTGGTGCTTCGATGACCCTGCGCTTTACCGGCTCGGTTATGCAGGGAAACATTTCATCGCCGCTGCCGAACGGAGTGTCATACCATGCCGTTACAATGCCGGTTGCTGGAGCACTGACCGCAAACTTTGGTTTCCCAGCAATCAACGGTCTGCAGGTTGCGCTGCTCGACAACNCAACCGATGACTGGAAAACATCNACTTATTCCGAAGGAACGTGGAGCCCGAGCGAGCCTATCTTGGCCGCTGCACAGGGTTTCCGAGTGACGGCCNACGNGGCNGCNACTTGGGATCGAAANATCAACTTAAACTCGCAGGGCACACCAAAGATTGTAACCCAGCCGGTCGGAGCGATGCGCATAGCCGGGCAGTCGGTTGTGTTCCGCGTCGAAGCTGCCGGCACGCCGCTTGAGTACCAGTGGCGTTTCAACGGGTTAAACATCCGCGGCGCCAATACGGCGACGCTCGAATTGGCCAACGTTCAGCAAGCCAACGCAGGCGAGTACACGGTTTATATTAGGAATCCATTCGGCAACGTCCTCAGTGAGACCGCTGGCCTCGAGGTGCATTATACGTTGGGTGTTGCAGGTGCAGGACATGGGACGGTTACCAACGCGCCGAATTTGGAAACTTACCCGAACAAAACTCGTGTAGTGCTAAACGCAATACCGAAAAAAGGCTACGTATTTACGGGTTGGAGCGGTTCGGCTAGTGGCTCGGACAATCCGCTGGCGGTGACAATGGATGCCAACAAGGTGATCACTGGTTCGTTTACCCGTGGGAGGGTTCCACCAGAGTATCGTAGCGTGATGATCAATAATGCTGGTCAGCTAGAGTGGGTGCAGGTTGCGCGGCCCGGCAAAGCGCTGACTTCCGACTACTCGCTGGATCTGCTCAACTGGAAAGCATTCACGAGCGATAGCAGCGCCTCGGGCGAAATGCGGGTTCCATTCAATCGGCCGGAAGGGGTTCGTAACCTATTCATCCGCGTGCAGGAGGAGGAAACCGGCTATGCGGCGCGCGCGATTGGTTATGTGACACTAACACTGCCTTCGGGCAAGACTATGATTGCCAACCCCTTGGACAACGACGGCAATCGCGTTTCCGATCTCCTACCAAGTGCCCCGGTTGGGAGCACTCTTTCCAAGTTTAACCCGACCACCGGCAATTGGGTGACCAATACGTTCACCGGAGCATGGAGTCAGCCTGGCATGACGCTTGAGCCGGGTGAGGGTGCGTTATTCGACAATAAGGGTGACGAATTCAGCGTATTACTTGCCGGCTTCACGCCTTGGCGGAAGACAGCATTGTCAATTCCATCGGGTGACTCGGTGGTGTCGCCGGCCTTGGCAAAGGGCGGACTATTAAGCAGCCGGCTTGGCTTGCCAATTGCCGAGGGTCTTGTGGTGAAACTGCTTAACAATGCCACCGGAAACTACGATACCTATACGGTTGTGGATGGTGCATGGTCACCAAGTGAACCTTCTGTTTCACTTGGCCAAGCATTTTTAGTGACCGTACCAAGTGCAATTACTTGGAGCCATGATCCGACACTGCCGCAGCTTACGTCACAGCCATCGGGTGTACAGGTATTGTCTGGGGGCAAGGCCGGATTCATCGTTAAGGCGGTGGGTGAGCCGCTTACCTATCAGTGGCTGTTTGAAGGTAAACCGATTAATGGAGCAACCGCGTCTGCGATTCAACTGCCGGAGACGACGATTGCCAACGCCGGGCGTTATTCGGTGCTGGTAAGTAATGTCTTCGGTAAGGTGGTAAGCGAGCCTGCGCGACTCGATATTTATTACAAACTACAATTAGCACTCGAGGGTCGCGGCGGAATAGCGGTGGAGCCTCAAAAGTCTGTGTTTCTAGCCGGAAGCCTGGCAACTTTGTCAGCTACTCCGGCGTCTGGATACTCTTGGATGCATTGGAGCGGTGACGCGACGGGAAACGACGAGACGATTACCGTCACGATGGACGATCACAAGACGATTACCGCCAACTTTAGTCGTGACTATATCCTGCCGGATCTGAGTGATGCCGGTTTTGATGATAAGGGTCGGTTTGTCTTTCTGCTATCGAGTGAGCCGGGTGCCAACTGCCAAATCCAGAGCTCTAGCGATGGTGTGCTTTGGTATAAACTTGCAGATTACCAAAACAAAAAAGGATTGGTGCGTATCCCGATGGCTTACAACGCCGGTGTCGAGCGGCAGTTTGTACGCGTCCTGGTCGAGGATGAACTGGCACCGGGCCGAATTGCCGGCCATTCCCACAACGGGGTGGGCTATATCAATCTCGATATCCCACCGGGCCAGTCGTTTTACCACGTGCCTCTTGTCTTAAGTGGTAGCAAGACTGTTGCTGCGCTTTTTCAGGGAGCTGCCAAGGGATCCAAGTTGGCTCTCTTCGATCCTGCAACTGGCGAGTGGGCCGAGGGCGAACTTGGCGATACTTGGAGCAACGCGGCAGCTGAAATTGGTCAGGGAAGCATCTTCAAGTTTACCAACCCTGACTCCAAGCCTTTTCGCGTGGTGTTTGTCGGTTCGTACGCCGGTAAGGGCGCGGAGGTGACCTTGGCCAAAGGGACGGAGTATTTCGGCTACCCTTCGCCGTTATCCGGTGCGGTCGGGTATGATTTACAGTTTCCCGCCTCTGCTCCGGCCGGCACGAAAGTTGGTTTTCTGGAGTTCAACGGTGTTTGGTGGCGAACCGTTTGGCATACTTATGACGGAACAAGCTGGAGTCCAAAAGAGCCACGCCTTTCAGTCATGCAGGCTGCACAAGTTCAGTTGCCCGAGGATTTCACATGGTCAACCTATGGAATGCCGGACTTCAACAGCAAGCCTAAGTTGCGCGCCATCACCGGCGGCGGCACTTACCTCGCCGGAACGGAAACGCTCCAGATCGGGTTGGATGCCATTGGCACGCCTATGACAATCCAGTGGACCAAAGATAATCAAGCAATCGTGGGCGCGACAGAGAGTCAATTGCAGTTGGTGAACCTTGGCCCGAGCCACGCCGGGCGCTATGCTGTAACGCTTCGTAATGCCTTCGGTATCGAGAATAGCAATCCGGTCGAGGTCAACGTGCACTACTCGTTAACTACAATTGTCGCGGAAGGCAGGGGCAAAATCGAGGTCGATCCGGCTCTAGAAAGCTATCCGCCGGGTACTANCGTCACCCTTACGGCTAGGCCGGGAGAGGGACTTGGTTTCGACGGGTGGGAAGGCGATGTCTCCGGCTTGACTCAGTCAGTCACGCTGGTGATGGACGATCACAAGACAGTCTCGATCCGCTATATAGCCGATAACCAGCCGCCAACGGTGGTCATCACCTCTCCGAAAAATGGCCAGTTTTTTAGCGCACCGAGTGATATCGAGATAGCGATTGATGCAGCTGACAATGACGGGTCGATTAAGCAAATTTTGTATGAGCGAAAACTGGTTGATGCAGTCGAATGGACATCAATTGGGCAAGCGACCGATGCCGCAGCTTCTTTTACGTGGGAGGGAGCAAGCGATGGGGTATATCAAATTCGTGCTACAGTTACCGACAATCGAGGTGCTATAGTCGAGTCTGCTTCTGTTCAGGTTACGCTCACAACCGGTAATCTTCCACCCGTGATTATTAGCACCACGCCAACCGAGGGCGATTATTTGCCTATGCCCGGCAAGTTTATTTTTAAAGTAGTGGCGTTTGATCCAGATGGTGATGTCAAGTCGATCAGAATAAACGAGGATTATGCGTTTACAAAAGCAAATGGCCCGGATTACTGGACAGAAAATGACAAAGGCCAATCGGTGCTCACCGATATTCGCTGGGAAAATTTCACATATGATAATTCCACTCTAACTGTATTTACTGTTGATGTTGAAGACAATCAAGGTGCTGTTACTACTCAAAAGGTGCGTTTTACTGTCAACCACGCGCCTTCGATCGAAATCACTTCGCCCTTGGACGGGGCTGAGTTCATTTTCCCGGTGCCTATTTCTCTTGCGGCTACTGCGAACGACAATCCTGCAGACGGTTTGATACGTCAGGTGGAATTCTTTGCTAATGGCGAATCGGTTGCCACACTCAAAGAGGCTCCTTTTAAAATAGACTGGAGCGGGGTTGCTGCTGGGGACTACGAGATCACCGCCTCGGTAACCGATTATCATAACCAGGTCGTTACCTCGGCGCCGGTCAACATCTCGGTATCGCAGGGAGCCGAAATTATGCTGACTGAGCCGTCGACGGACATCGTATTTATGCCGGGCGGGACGGTTCGACTGGTGGCTGACGTAACGCCCGGAGCGTTTGGTGTCACCAAGGTAGATTTTTTCAAGAACGACCAGTTGATTGGTACAGATACTCAGGCGCCGTACGAGCTGGACTGGACTGAGCCCGAGTTTGGTCGTTATGCCGTTACCGCCAGGACCACAGATGCGAAGGGTGGGACGACGACGTCCGGCTCGGTGGAGGCGATCGTATTTGACAGCGCCCCATTGCCTTCGCTTGGATTACGACTATGGCTCGAGGGTGGTGGTGTGACGAGCGTGGGTGGCAAAGTAAATATTTGGAGGGACCGAACGCCTTTTGGACACGATCTGAGTCAATCGGAGGCTAGTCGTCAGCCGACGTTGCACAGTCAGGGAGTGAATGGAAAACCGGCGGTGGTCTTTGATGGAACTGACGACTTGGTTGGCGCGACCGTGAACGGTACGGGTTTACTTGGGCGCAACACGGCGAGCATCTTTATCGTGATGAAGCAGGACAAAGCCAGCGCAAACAACGCTATGTTTGGCTGGGAGTCCAACAGTCATCTAAACCACTTGGATCTGCTGTTCTCGTATAACGACCAATTGATTTTCGACTATGGGAACGCTTCGGACGGGGGCCGGATCTCTGCACCACAACCGGAGCGTTGGGATGATATATGGAACCTCGTTGAGGTTTATCGCTTGGGCGAGAATGGTCGTGTNGTGGTGGCGGGTGAGACCGTATTGAGTGGTACTTTTGTAGGAGAACTAGATGTGGCCGTCGATGGTNNGCTGACACTAGGTGGAGTCGGAGGTTTACAATATGGCGGATCGGTGGCTGAGTTACTGGTGTACAACCGTGCGCTGAGCGACGTGGAAATCGGTCAGGTGCGGAGTGTGATGGCATCAAAANACAACGTNTCTGTGAGTGCGAATCAGCCGCCGAGCGTGACGATGCGCGCGCCTGTTGAGGGCGCAGCGATCAAGCAGGGCAGCAGTTTTTCTCTGAAGGCCGACGCAGCGGATGCCGACGGTAGCGTGGCCCATGTGCTTTTCTTCAGTGGAGCAACCAGTTTGGGAGTGGACGAGACCGCACCGTATGAACTGGAATGGACGCCGTCCGCGGAAGGCGAGCATTTACTGACTGCAGTGGTGGTGGACAACCGGGGAGCGGAGACCGTTTCCGAAGTGGTGAGCGTGACCGTGTTGCCACCGAATGCAGGGCCGGAAGTGGTCGTCAATTCACCGAGTGCGGGCCAAGGGGTTCGTGTTGGGACGACACTGAGAGTGAGCGCGAGTGCGAGCGACAGCGATGGTGAGGTGGTACAGGTGGAGATTTTGGCAGGTGGTGCGAGCTTGGCCAAGCGGGGCGAAGGGCCGTATGAGGCCGACTGGCCGTTGGCCAAGGCGGGCTTGCAGAGTGTGACCGTGCGGGTGACCGACAATGACGGAGCTATCAGCGAAGCCAGCGTGAGTGTGGCTGTTTATGACGAGACTCCAGTGCCGGTGGACGGCCTGAGACTGTGGCTCGACGCGGGAGAGGAACTGACTGTGAGCGAGGCCGGGTTGGTGAGCGCATGGGGCGACCGAAGCCTTTTTGGGCACGACCTTGCCCAAGCGGAGCTGGGTCTACAACCGACGCTATCTGCGGAGGCAATCAACGGCGGAGCGGCAGTTATTTTTGATGGTGAAGATGATGTCCTGTTGCGTCCAAATGTGTCCGGTGCAGGTTTGCTTTCTGAGGATGCAGCGAGCGTGTACGTGGTGTTAAGTCAGGTGCGTAAGAGCGCGAGCAACACGGTGTTGGCGTGGGAGGCACCTAACTACAAGAACCATTTGGCATTGTTGACCAGTTATAACGACCAGTTTTTGATCGACCACGGGAACGTGTCGGAGGGGGGGCGTGTGAGTGCGGAGCAGCCGGCAGGTTGGGATGATGCGTGGCATGTTCTGGAGTTCGTGCGGGAGGGCGGCAAAGTGATCGTGAACGTGAATAGCGAGGAGGTGGAGCTGGGTGAGCTTGGCAGCACGCTGGACGTGAGTGTGTCCGGCACGCTGAGGGTTGGAGAGGCGGCAAGCTTGGCATTCGGCGGCGGAATTGCTGAAGTACTGGTCTATAACCGGGCACTGGAAACAAGTGAGCGGCAGTCGGTTAGCAAATATCTTGGGGTGAAGTACGGATTTATCGAGGATGTGACGCCTGTAGATCCGACCGCGCCCTCTCTTAGCGCGGCACAGGCGGCAGCAGACAATAAGTTCCGCTTTCTCGTCACCGGGGATAAAGGCGGCAAAGTCGTGTTGCAATTCTCTGAAAATCTGGATAAGTGGACAGACCTACAGACCTATGCTAACG
>PBKH01000034.1 GCA_002721375.1 Verrucomicrobiales bacterium | reverse complement strand
AATCATGGTCAATACTGGCGCAACGGTAAAACCAAGATGTCCAATGTCTTCCTGAGTATTCTTCACTCTATGGGAATCGAGGAAAATATATTCGCCGACAGCACCAAGACTGCCGCCGGAGNGNTCTTCACNAAAGTTTAAATTTTAAGTATTCGATAGCAGTTTTACCTTTTTTAAGNGCCAGCATGAAGTTAAGNCGCACTTGATTTTCCTGCTTGGCTTGCCCAGCATCTCCTCAANTCTTGCTTGGNAACCGNATGNTGANGAATTTTCTATCGCAATGTGATTGGTGTGACTTGCCTAAGCTCACTCTATTATTGCTGGTAATTGGCCAAGCGACCGCTCCTNCTGCGGAGAAAAACAAAGACTATCGCAAGGATCGTTTTGCCATCTGGTCTCTGCAGCCTATCATCAAGCAATCGCCACCTGCACTTGAACAAGCGGATCGCAACTGGGTTAGAAACCCAATCGACCATTTTATTGCGGCTAAACTCAGTGAAAAACAACTGACCCACTCTCCTGAGGCTGATCCGCGTAAACTGATCCGACGGCTTTACTTCGATCTACTAGGCCTCCCGCCGACCCCGGACGAAGTTAGTGAGTTTGTTACAGATACTGACCCGATGGCCTATGAGCGACTGGTAGACAGCCTACTCGGGTCTCCTCTTTATGGCGAACGATGGGCGCGCCACTGGCTGGACGTTATCCATTACGGCGACACACACGGTTACGACAAAGATAAACTACGCCCCAATGCCTGGCCCTATCGAGACTATGTTATTCGAGCCTTCAACAGCGATAAACCATACGGCCGNTTTGTACAGGANCAGGTNGCCGGTGACNTATTGTTCCCANTCACGCGTGACGGCATCGAGGGTCNTGGTTTCATTTCCGCAGGCCCCTGGGATTTTATCGGCCACGCTGAGGTGCCNGAAACAAAACTCGACGGNCGCATTGCCCGAAANATCGACCGTGACGACATGGTGAAAAACACTATGAACACTTTCGTCAGCACAACCGTTCAGTGCGCTCGATGCCACGATCACAAGTTTGACGCGGTTAACATGACAGACTACTACCGCATACAGGCTGTATTCGCTGCTCTCGACCGCGCGGATCGGGAGTACTACCCCAACCCGGAAATGGCTAAAAAACATGCTACACTTAAAAAGCAAATCACGACCCATAAAGCCGTACTGAAAAAGATAAATTCAGAGATTCAATCCAAAGGCGGCACCAAGCTCGCTGAACTGACCCAGCAACTAGATAAACTAAGAAAAAAGGCAACGACTAAACCNCGACCTGAGTTCGGCTATCATAGCCAGATTGTTGACAAGCCTTATATCACCAAGTGGGTTCAGATTGATCTGGAAGAACCCATGGAAATCGACCGCATCACACTGATCGGGGCAAGCGACAGCTACAACAATATCGGCGATGGATTCGGATTTCCTTTACGATACAAGATTGAAGCTTCAAATAACTCCAAATTTGCCGGAGACTCTTTATTGATTACCGACCACACTGACGTTGATCAGGACAACCCGGGAATCGCCCCGCAACATTTTAAAATAGACGGAGCTAAATATCGCTACATCCGTCTGACCGCCATAAAACTGGCTAAGCGAAGCAATGACTACATTCTTGCAATAGGCGAAATGCAGGTATGTGATGCCTCTGGAACTAATTTGGCCAAAGGCAAATCGGTCACTGCGCTCGACTCAATCGAGGCACCCGTTCGTTGGCGACGAAGCAATCTCGTCGACGGTCTGTACAACGGACAGGCAAATGATCCTGAAACGGCCAAACTTCTGACTGATACCGAAACTGCGCACACCAAACTAATCGACTCAATCGTAAAGGGTGATATCGCCGAAAAACGCAGGCAAACCCGAGCTGCATTNACCAAGGCTGAGGCTTTAATGAAAGCGATGCCCAAACCACAGCGCGTTTACGTCGGCAANGTGCACACGGGCGGTGGCGCGTTTCGGGGCACAGGCCACGATGGAGGAAAGCCTCGCGCCATCCATGTACTGCACCGCGGCGACATGAGCCAACCGCGGAACGAGGTTNGCCCCGGCACATTGCGCTTGTCTAAAGGCGATACCGGCACATTCAATCTAACCGAGGAGCACAAAGAGAGTGACAGACGCGTTGCCCTCGCCCGCTGGCTCACAAAGACAGANCACCCTCTGACATGGCGGTCCATCGTCAATCGTATCTGGCAGTATCACTTTGGCACAGGAATCGTATCCACTCCAAATGACTTCGGTCAAATGGGAGGGAAACCGTCTCACCCAGAATTACTCGATTGGCTTGCGGCGGANTTCCTTGACAATGGCCAATCAATTAAGCNNCTACANNGGATCATACTCACCAGNGCCACCTACCGACAGTCATCTAGAGCAAATGCAGCTCATGAGAAAATTGANAGTCAAAACCGCTACCTCTGGCGCATGAACCGGCGCCAGCTTGAAGCCGAGGCATTGCGCGACTCTATACTTNTGTTATCCGGCAAAATGAATTTCAAAATGTATGGACCTGGCTTCCGAGACTTCGTTCTTGAGCATCCCGAGCACTCGCCGCACTATGAATACCACAAACACAATCCAGAGGATGTAAGCATCCATCGCCGCTCGGTTTACCGCTTCCTTGTGCGATCACAGCAACAGCCTTTCATGACTACGCTCAACTGCGCGGATCCTTCACAACAGGTAGCCCGGCGCGATGAAGCCATCACTGCCTTACAATCTCTTGCCATGCTCAACAACAAATTAATGGTCGCAATGGCCCAGCACTTTGCCAACGAACTTGAACAAAGACAGACAGACACACAATCTACAGTATCCGAAGCNTTCTTCCGCACCTTGGGCCGCGCTCCCTCCGAAAAAGAAGCATCCGACCTAGCAACTTACGCGCAACAGCACGGCCTGGCTAATACATGTCGTCTTCTATTTAATCTCAACGAATTTTCTTTTGTNGACTAATGCCCTCCCCTTATCAGTCTCGAAAAAAACAAGCGCACAGCCAAATGCAGAGCCGGCGTGATTTTCTCTGGCGCTCCGGCGGTGGGCTTGGTGGCATCGCCTTGGCCGGAATGCTTGGACGCGATGGNGCCCTTGCCNGCACAGCGTCAACTCGAGAACCTATCGGCTTGCACCACGCGCCCAAGGCCAAGCGTGTAATCCAGTTGTTCATGGGTGGCGCGGCAAGTCACCTCGACCTTTTCGATTTCAAACCAGAACTGATCAAAAGGCACGACGAGAAATGGGATCCGGGTGAGACAGTTGAATTGTTCCAAAGTTCACCCGGCAAAACTTTCAAATCCCCATGGGAATGGGCCCAGCACGGTCAATGCGGTAAACCNTTGACTTCTGTCGTCTCCGAATTGGGCCAATCTGTTGATGATATCGCATTCATTCACAATGTAGTCGGAAAAACCGGAGTGCACAGCCAAGCNACCTATTTACAGGCCACCGGATTTCAACGACCTGGATTTCCCGGCATAGGTGCCTGGGTCAGCTACGGAATGGGCAGCCTCAACGATAATCTACCAACATTTGTCGTCCTGCCAGATCATCGTGGCTACGCATCGAACGGACCGAAAAACTGGAGTTCCGCCTTTCTGCCGGCATCTCATCAAGGCACCACACTGTTTCCTGGTCGAGCAAACCCAATCGCAGATCTTTATCCTCCGGAAAAATCGTTCATCACTGCCAAAAGCGAAGCAGCCACTCAGTCGCTTCTATCGAAATTCAACCGCGCACACGCTGCCAATAGAGAAACCGACTCCCGNCTGNATGCGCGTATCAAGTCATACGAACTCGCCGCTCGCATGCAACTCAGTGCGCCCGAGGCACTCGACATTTCAAGCGAACCGACACACATCAAGCGCCTCTATGGCCTCGACCATAATNTCCTGACCTGGCCAAAGGAGATAAACGAGATCGAGGAGATCGACCACTTTTCACGTAAATGCCTGGTTGCAAGGCGTTTGCTNGAGCGTGGTGTCCGCTTCATTCAGATCTGGTCCGGCAATGACAACGGCTTTCCCAGGCGCAATTGGGATTCGCACGAAGACATAAGGCGGGATCATGGACCACTCGCTCGCGGCATGGCCCGTGGTACTGCCGCGCTAATGCTCGACTTAAAGCAACGAGGCATGCTCGAGGATACCCTTATTCTCTGGACGACCGAATTTGGCCGCATGCCCTGTGCTCAAGGCAGTAAGGGTCGCGACCACAATCCTTTTGTGTTTACTAATTGGCTCACCGGCGGTGGTATCCGTGGCGGCGTGACCCANGGCGAGAGTGATGAATGGGGGTTCCGCCCTGCTGACAAGAATAACCCCACCTCATGCCACGACATCCATGCTACAATTCTTCACCAGTTGGGAATCAACCATGAACGTCTCACCGTGCGTCATGACGGCATTGACCGCAGACTGACAGATGTCCATGGTCATGTCATTCATCCGATCTTAGCCTGAAGTAAAAAAAAACATGAAAACNCTCCGTGTAAACTCCGGATTCACTTTAATCGAATTGCTTGTGGTGATTGCCATTATCGCGATTTTAGCTGCTCTACTCCTNCCNGCCCTGTCCANTGCCAAGCAGTCCGCTATAAAAACCCACTGCGCTAGCAATATGAAACAATGGGGAATCGGGACAANGTTGTATGGCGGTGACAATGACGATTTNTTTCCAGACAACACTGTAAAGGGAAACAGATCCGGCGCTGCAGGGCAGCACACAAGTTGGGTTAGTGAAATAACTGCGAAATTCTGGGAAAAATATATAATGCCACAAAGATTTCAGAAAAATAAGAAGAAGAAGGATCGCGCACACGTCATATTTTGCCCATCCGACGAATGGCACAGAGAAGCTGATTTATGGCGAAATAGCGCAACTCAATACCCTATTTTAACAGGTTATTTCTGGTTGCCGCACAGGGATTTATCTTCATGGGGATATAATGTCAATGGACTTGAAGCAAAGGCCAGTAAAGGAACAGCAGGTTGGCATTCTCGAAAAAAAATAAACCAAGCGGTTTTTCCCGGAAGCCCATCTCAAGTACCGACATTGATTGATCGAATTCAGGGTTTTGGAGCGTTTGGTGGAGGTAAATTGAGAATGAGCAATTGGTATACTGATTCTGGAGGAAAAAGTATTCCAACGGCCAACCACCCAACCGGCCCGAAAGGCGAACCTCCTGGAGGTAATTTTCTCATGACCGATGGACATGTGGAATGGTTCAAATTGAATCAGGTTGAAGTCGGCTCAAATGGGGGGAGTTGGCAGTGCATTTACAAAATTCCTATTCAATAGGAACAGATGATTCGCTGCTCCCTTTCTCTAGCTGCAGTTCTTACGCTTGGCCGAGTGCAATTGGTGGCAGAACCTAGTTTGGCCAAGGACTGTACCATCCACTTCACAACTCAAGAGCAAGGCAAATCGAGACTGGCGAAACGGGATCTCTACATCAAAGGGATGAGCCCGTTCGAACGCGCAGCCAAAATCAAAAAATCCGGACCGATATCCACTGAAGACTACATTGAGTTCATACAGGAACAGGTTCTTGAATGGTCAGACGCTGATCGGAAAAAGCTACTAAAAATAATTCAAGTTGCTAAGCCAAAGCTCGCTCTGTATTCAAAACACTTTCCCCACAAGATCTATCTTATCAAAACTACGGGCAACGACGAGGGCGGTGCCCCATACACCCGCGGCACGAGCATCATTCTGCCGAGGCGAAGTGTGGACCAATCCGCCTCAGGGCTTGAACGACTTTTATACCATGAATTGTTTCATATCCTATCCCGCAGCAACCCCTCACTGCGCGATGAGCTTTACACCATCATTGGATACAAGAAGTGCGGTGCGGTTTCACTCCCGAAGCCAATGATGCCACGCCGCATCAGTAATCCGGATGCTCCGGTGGTGGAGCACTGCATCCGGATTTCAAAGGAAGACCAACCTTTCTGGTGCGCGCCAGTACTGTTTTCCCGAACGCCAAAGTACGATCCGAATGTTGGAGACACATTTTTTCGTTATCTGGAGTTTCGATTGATGGCGATCGACCGAAAGAGTGCCAAAGCTATCCTTAAAGATGGTCAGCCAATCCTGNTCAAACCNGATAAAGTGGAAGGNTTTTTCGAACAAATAGGACGTAATACAAATTATATCATCCACCCTGAAGAAACGCTGGCGAACAATTTTGTGCATCTTNTGTCAGAGAAAAAATCCTTGGCCAATCCGGAAATACCAAAAAAAATTAAAAAGTTGTTGATGAAAAAATGATCCTCACCGGATGGGATCGTACCAATAGCGACAGTTGTCCCTGTGTTTCAATGTGTCGCCAAATGTCGCGATAGCCTCTAGGCCATACAANAGGTTCCGTCCTGAAAAAAGAGCTCCAACCTTGCGTCCAGAACTGACTACCGGCTCGTTTAAGATCACCATGCGCTTTGACAGGCGGCGCCCTAGCCGATTAAGTCGAACACAAAACTCCACCTCCTCAGCGGCGAACCAGTCCTGGCTGAATCCACCCAGTTCCCGGAAGGCAGAAGCNCGGCAGAATAAAAATGAGCCTGCAGCCCAGCGCATCACCCGACCGATGGTATTCCAGATAAAAACCGTCTGACATGCAAGGCTCGGTCCGCTGTCAAACCTCACAGGGCAACCACCCCCGAGACAATCGTCGCTAATCATCGCCCTCATCATTTCACGAAAGAGAAGAGGCGACACCTGCGTATCTGCATCNACAAACACAAGCCAGTCCCCATTAGCAGCCTTGCCCGCAGTGTTACGCGAGGCAGCAATCTGGTTGAACGGTTCGAAGACAACACGCGCACCATGTGCACGGGCCACAACATCTGTATCGTCAGTCGAATTGTTGTCGCATACGACAAGCTCGGATTCCCAACCTGCCTGCCCCAGAACGCTACACGCATTATGGGCCGCCCGAANNGTTTCAGGCAAATATTTGGCCTCATTGAANGCCGGAATGACGATCGATATCCGCACTGGAGCTATTCTAATGCGCAGTTTGCATAGATTCAATGAACCCTGCTTTTTACTGGANTTTCAAATAAAAGCNCATAATGTTTCCTGCGATGTCATTCCTACCATATTTTTCACGGAGTAGCCTAATCAACCCCCTGCTCACAACTGGACTTTTAGCCGTTATCTGCATCAGTGCCACCGCNAATGCACCCAAGTGGATTTGGAGTTCCAAAAAAGCAGCCAATGGTGAGAAGGCTTTTTTTCGTAAAACAATCCGCATTAATAAGGAAACCAAGTCAGCTAATCTTACAATGTCATGCGATAACGGATTTGAAGCGTTTATCAACGGCAAGAAAGTTTTGGTTGGAAGAGATTGGAACAATGCGCAAAGGACAGATGTTAAAAAACACCTCAAACCAGGAGCGAACGTGATCGCTGTCAAAGCCTGGAATGAGGGAGGGGTTGCTGGCCTAGTGGGCAAACTGGAAGTTGTCAGCATCACCGATCGCCACAAACTGTACTCAACAGATGGCACTTGGAGGTCGAGCAGTGAAGTAACTGAAGGTTGGGAATCACCAGATTTCAATGCCAAAAAATGGAAGGCTGCAACGGAAACAGGCAAGTTAGGTGACTCGCCCTGGGGTAACGTGTTTGCACTTGCACAACAGGGTGGGACAGATATCAAGAAGAGCAACCCAGCCGATCTCAAGCTGGCCAAGGACTTCAAGTCCGAACTTCTTTACAATGTCCCCAAAGGGACCCAGGGATCATGGGTCGCCGTTTGTGTAGACGACCAAGGTCGCATCATTGCCAGCGACCAAGGCGACAAGGGGCTATACAGAATCGATCCCCGCGGTGACGAACTCAAGGTAGAGAAACTAAAAATTAATATATCCAGTGCCCAAGGTTTACTCTATGCGCATGGTGCTTTGTGGGTCAACATCAACGGTAGAAATGCCGGTGTGCATCGTCTCACCGATACCAATGGCGACGATCAGTTTGACAAGGACGAATATCTTAAGCCAATGCAGGGTGGTGGCGAGCATGGTCCCCACGCTCTTGTGCTCAGCCCGGATAAAGAGCATATTTATGTTATAGGCGGAAATCACACCAAGCTACCCAATACAGATACTTCAGTGGTACCTACCAACTGGGATGAAGACCTGCTGCTAAAACGACTTCCTGATGCCCGGGGCCATGCTGCAAATATCCGTGCTCCTGGAGGCTGGATCGCCCGGTTTGATAAAAACGGAAAAAATTGGGAGACGGTTGCGATTGGTTTCAGAAATCAATACGACATGGCCTTTAATATCGACGGTGAACTCTTCACATATGACGCTGATATGGAATGGGATGCGGGAACGCCCTGGTATCGTCCCACTAGATTGTACCATGTTACCAGCGGTGCAGATTTTGGGTGGCGCACCGGCACCGGAAAATGGCCGCAGTGGTATCCCGACGCCCTTCCCCCTGCCTACGACATTGGCCCTGGTTCACCGGTGGGTGTAACCTCGGGCTTAGGTGCAAAGTTTCCTGCCAAATATCAAAATGCCATTTACTGCCTCGATTGGACTTACGGCACCATGTCCGCGATGTTCCTAACTCCATCCGGTGCATCATACACGGCCGAGCGTGAGGAGTTCGTTGCCAGTTCGCAAATGCGTATGACCGACGCCGTAATCAACCCGTATGACGGCGCTATGTACTACACTGTTGGTGGACGTGGAGGACAAAGCGCTCTGCACAGAGTAACCTATATTGGCAAGGAAAGCACAGTGGCGGTTAAGGCTAAAGGCGATCACGCTGCGGACCGCAAACTCCGCCGTGACCTCGAGGCATTGCACAAGCCAAACGCGACTGAAGCCGTGACAAAAGCGTGGAAACACCTCGGACACAAGGATCGCCACATCCGCTGGGCCGCACGAATCGCCATCGAACTTCAACCCGTCTCTAAGTGGGAAGCGAAAGCTTTGGCTGAAAAAGATACCCAAGCATCATTGACCGCACTCTGCGCACTCGCCCGCCAGAGCGATCCAAGTCCTTCGCTTCAAGACGAACTGATCGAGGCACTAAATCGATTGAACTGGGCAGAATTGAATCCGGCACAACAGGCCGAATTGCTCAGAGTCTACCAACTAGCTTTCATTCGTTTGGGTGGAGCATCAGCTGACATTATCACTTCCGTGGAGAAGAAACTCGATCCAATTTTCCCTGCACCATTGGCCTCACTGAATCGTGAGCTTTGTACGCTTCTTGTCTATCTTGAGTCGCCGAATGTTATTAGTAAAACGCTCGCGCTCATGAGCCAAAGCACCGACCAATCCAAACACAACTGGAGCAACGATTTACTGGCGCGAAACGCCGGCTATGCTCGCGCATTTGCCGCCACGGCCTCATCGTCTCCACAGCGCGATCAGATTCATTATGCCAAAGAGTTGCGAAACCTTAAGAAACACTGGACCAACAAGCAACGGCTTGAGTACTTCAAATGGTATCGCAAAGCTGAGAGTTTCAAGGGTGGGGCGAGTTTCGGCGGATTCCTGAATAACTTCCGTAAAGAAGCCCTCGCCAATGTTCCAAAGGAACTTTTACCGGAAATCGAATCAATCCAGAAGGCACCGGTGAAAGAAAGTCCACCGTTCAAGATCGATACCAAGCTCACCCTCGGAGTCACGCCCCCTATGAAATTTGATAAGCTACAACTCAAGGTCAAGGCCGGCGTCGGCGTTCAACTCGCCTTCACCAACAACGATCCGATGCCTATGATGCATAACCTACTACTCGTCGAACCAGGTTCTCGCGTAGATATAGTTACCAAAGCCGCAACAATGGGTGCCGCTGGCATGGCAAATAGTTTCGTTCCTGAAAGCGACAAGGTACTCGCCGCCACACCACTCGTTCCGACCGGCAATACTTACAATCTCTACTTCAAGGCCCCGTCCAAACCAGGCAAATACGAGTACGTTTGCACCTACCCTGGACACGGATTCTCGATGTGGGGAACCCTTGTGGTTGAATAATAAATAAGCTGTTTTTATTTCTAAGCAGTCATACCGGCGTTAACAGTCAATCAGCAAGCTATAAACTCGCACTATTTTTCTGGCTAAGTCATTTCCAACAAAAAACGGACATACCCCATGCAATTCGATTATTAGTGCGATAAAGGATAAAATATAAATATTAATGTAAAATTCGATTTGTTTAAAGAGGATCGGCCAAAGTTCATGGTTGTCAGCCACGAACGGTCAGGAACGCATTTCCTCATTAATTCGATCTCCTGTAGTTTCAATTATTCACGTAAATCTCTCGATCTTGACCACACAGACGTCAACATTAACTACTACGCGTCGGAAAACATTCGAAGCATATTCAAGAAACTCAGCAAGGTTCATTTAGCCAATGTCATTAAGTCACATCACTCCGTGGATTTTTTCAATGAAATCTTGGAAGAAATTTTAAATGATTTTAATTTATTATACATATATCGAGATCCACGTGATGTCATGGTTAGTCTTTGGAAGCAGATCCGGTATTGGAACTGGCACGAAGGCCCCAAAACCGAAACTATAAAGGAATTTCTGAAATCTGCACCATCCGGACGGATGATGCGATATCAGCAACATCAATTACCATCCCTACTACACCGATGGGAGCACCATATCCGAGGTTGGATGGTCGATGCAGACGAATCCTTTCGACAAAAAGTTATTTATGTGAAATATGAAGATCTTAATTCCAGCTTTAATTCCACTATTAAGGCAATTGCCAAACAAGTTGGCATCTATTCGTTTTCAATTGTCAGACCGAAACCTTCGGAAAACGTTGTCCCCCCTGTTTCCAAAGGAGAATCAGGTGGCTACAGTGAATACATCACATCAGAAGATGATCAGTACATTAAGTCAATGATTGGCAGAACAATGAATGAAATAGGGTATCAATAACCCTAATGTACCAACCATCAATTTGCGGATTACCGGCCACCAGCAAGCCGACGAGAAATAAACTGCCGAACCTTGGAAATCTTACATTTAGCCAAGAGTTGAATAGCTTTGGCTCTGTCGACGCCGACTGCGGGGTTAATCCCATACCATATCATCAACGGTAAAACAGGATCGTCTGCATATCGCTTATTTGAGACTAGCGGTGAAGCCAAAATCCAGCGCTTATCTAAAGGCAACAGACGAAGTGTTGAAGCAAGGTGCAACTGGACCAAGCCGGCAAGATCTAATTCAGCCATCTCAACAAATCGGGCCAACGCCCGCCCTGATACCTGCCCATCATCGGTTAAAAGCTTGATTGACCAAACCCGAATATGCTCGCTCTCGTCATGCGACTGTTTTATCAACCACTCCTCCTCCAGACCTCCGGTGACGTGCAAAGCCCACATAGCTCGGAGGCGATGCGAAACCGACTCAATATCAGAGTAAAGTCTAAACAGATGCTCCCGTACCTNACCAAGGNCTTCNCCGGCAACTGCTCGTTCCTGCAAAACTCGCCGTGCCATACGCNCGTACCATTCATTGGAATGCGTTTGTAAATTAGCTAGATCAAGACTGTTCACTTTAGCTAAGTCNTTTGTCAATGGCTTGGTTTTNCCGTAGGTAATTTTGAAGATGCGACCGCTAGCGCGATGGATGCCGTCGTTTTCATGGCACTCCCCGATGTCTGACCAATCGAGCACAAACACTCCACCGTCCGGTCCGTATCCCAAATCGGTTCCTCGAAACCAGAGGTCGTTGGTCCGCATTAGATCCTTAGCGTGATGNCCNACATAGCCNGCACCCTGCCGCNTTAGANTGTCCCTGTTNATTCGACGACCATGCAGNTTCATCGTGAACACTTGACCTCGGTATTCCTCCGGCCAGTTGTCCGCTCCATAAATCATCATCCCGCAATGAGCATGGCCTCCCCCTGCGACATCGGTCGACAATGTCATGCCGTTTTTTTTCAATTCAGCCCAATGTTCGTTGCCCTGATCNCAATGGTAATGGTCTGCCGTCTGTGGAATCAATTCGTAGAGAAATTTGTCAAAGTGATTACCATACATGCGCTGATACCGAGCGCCCGGCAAGGCATGCCAAAGATGACCTATAACAGAATTGATAAAAAAAAGTTGACCATGTTGGTCCCAGTCATGCCCCCAAGAATTGGTNGTNCCATGGCAAATAACATCAAAAACTTTTGTGATCGGATGAAATCGAAAAATACTGCAATTGATNCGTTTCCTCTTTTCCCGAGGTGTNCCTGGCNNACCGACCTCAGAACTTGCCAGAATACCGTGCCGCCCATATAGCCAACCATCAGGCCCCCATTTGAGACCGTTAACAATATTGTGACGAACGCTTTCATTATCGAACCCATCAAGAACCACCTCCGGCTCGGAATCGGGAACATCGTCNCCATTACGATCAGGAATAAATAAAATGTATGGTGCACAGGCCGCCCAGACTCCACCAAAACCGGGGACGATCGATGTCAGTTGCGATGCCTGATCCCAAAAAACCTTTCGACTATCAAAGACACCATCATTGTTAGTATCCTCGAAAACCAGGATGCGGTCCTTAAGATCCAGATTGAAGTTCACCCGGCTTTCCGCATAAGTATAGCACTCTGCAACCCACATCCGTCCGCGACTATCCCAAGCCATGGCGATCGGCTGTCGAACGNCNGGCTCTGCGGCACTGAGCTTNACAGTGAATCCATNCGGTACCGAAANACCCTTNAGTGCATCGCTTGGCTCTAGGAGNGGTGTAGTAATTTGCTGGGTGTTGAAAGCCTGATTCTCAACCGCACTGACAAAATTACAACGAAGTAAGCAAAAAATTAACAACCATAAAAGTTTTAAAGATTCTGTGTGATGAATGTAAGATATCACTGTTTGTTTCAACAATTTTTTTATAAGCATTCAAGTCTTGTTGAAGTGTCCCCAACCGACATCGGTTTTGGAATTCAATGCCGGACTCGATAGAAATTAGCCTTGGAATGCGGCGCGATGGTATATGGCGAACCGGCATCAACTACGTCTTTCCACGGTCCAGTTACCTTTTCGGACTCCTGCAAAAACCCGGCTTCGTTCCAAGTAACAATTACTTTTTCATCCTGCATTGATAGGCTCATCTCGGCTGGCTTGACTTCGGTGATGGTATTCGGCGGAATATAAGCGGTAATCGCCCGCCCGTCATCGTCGTTAATTAGGAATCTCATCCCGATTGGAGCCACATTCAGCCATTCCAAACTAGAAGCCGATCCACCACTTGCGGTCAACGAAGAACTACCACCTAAAAAGTCATAATAAAGAAGTGTAAAAGGATATAAACCGGGCTTTTCGACTATAAAATTGTATTGCCAGGCTTTTGCATCTTCCATTCCTGGATTAGCCGATTCATCAGGAAATAATTCCACTGCATCTTCCCCAAATCCAATGTGAAGGGAGTGGACAGGGGTAGTCGTAATTTGCATGTGATAATAACCTACGCCCAACTCTAGAAAAGCTGTGGCTTCTAGTCCAAAATGAATCCGAGTGAATTCTTCACCCTCAGGGATAAGGGCACTAGTACCGCTGATTCCTGGAAAGAGCTTTTCCCCCGCCTTGTTTCCAATCGTACCTCCATCCCGCTGATAATTAATTTGGTCCCTTTCCAGGTAATAACCCTTAGAGTTGAAGTATGATCGATCGGAGTAATCGTTATAATCCTCATCCCAAATCCACCACAGATCATCAATTTGGCTTATAACCTCCTTATCCGGATCCAGTGGATCAATAGCAGCCAATCGAATGGCAAATCCACGCTCCTTTTTACTCAAATCAGTCAGCTTGATGACTGAATCAACCGGTAGTGACTCGTAATGGGTCCATTCCATAATGGTGAAATCCCATGACTTTGTGTATTGTCTTTGATCATCACTGTCATCGGCAAATTCCACTTTGGCGGTGTGGTCAGAAAACTCTTCAAATGCGGCAGTGCTTTCATGAACGATTAATGTTCTCTCCTCGTCCTGCTGAATTACTGGCACAACTTTTTTGCCATCTAGAAACATTTTAACAGAACTCAAATCCACCTTGTGAGCATCATGTTCTACTAACACATGCAGGGGACTGTTCGGTGGAGCTTCTAGTTCATTTTCCTTTGGAAATACACGAAGAATACTTAACGATTCCCCTGCGGCAATCACTTCTGAGTCTACTTGCAAACCAAGCATGAACACACCCCCGGCATAACCCTTATAGGCATGTGCTCCAGCTAAACCTCCATTAGCCTCTCCCACACTATGGCTAGTACGAATCACTATCTTGCCGTCAGCTCCAGGAACTATATCTGTCCACTTCGCCACGTAACCCGCCTCATTATGTCCTGTGCTAAACTCAACGCTATCCTCACTTACTTTCCATGCCCCATCCGAACTGGCATACACATAACTCTCCGCCCCCATGATCTTCCAGTTGGTCGTGCGTTCCGCATAGCCTGCCCCACCTCCTCGCATTGCTGTCCCGGCAAAAACGTATTTTCGATTGGGATCCAATCCCTCAAGTATTAAATCCATGTGCCATCCCGGCGCATCCCCGTAACTTATGTTCCCTGTCAAATCCAATGCCTCTCCAAACAACTTGGCCGCATCACTTTCATCGTCATACGTAATCGCATCGCTTGTCCAAAACACACTTCCCTCCGAAAGGGTCTCCTCATAAGTCGCCGTCACCCCTGTTCCATCCCCACTTCCAAAAACCAGCAACTCCGAACTCATAGGACCAGGAGAACCACGCCCCACGTTGACTGTAGTCACCGTCTCATCCGTCGTCCCTCCGTTCTTGTTAGCACTGTCATTAAACGCAACCCAACTAGTTAACTGAGAGTATGCAGTACTGGATGCCAGCAATAAGACAAATAAATAATTACATGATTTCATTAGTTTCAGAATAGTGTTTGATTATAATTTCTTTTAGAAATTCTTCTCTTCCCTAAAAAAAGCAGTCAAGTTTTTCCAAACAACCAAATTATTTGTTTTGCAGACATCATTTAAACCATACCAACAACAACTTCACATTCATTTCCATCAACTTTTAAGCATACTCATGAATGCCGAGCTGTTAAACACTCACGCAATACATACACNCACATGCTANAGCTTCTGGTTTTTAGCGTTTAGATCGACACGTTTAATTTNCCAGCAACTGAGTTGGGCTTAGGAATAAGACCGGCGAAAGTTTTGGCATCTGCTTTTTGAAGACCTAGCTTTATCGTATGTTTCCCTTTGGAATATACTCGCGGTTGAAAGCGATCGCCTCGAGTTCGCACTGTATAAAGAACCTCACCACTGATTTCCTCTACAACTTGAACGACAAAACTTTTACCACCCTCAAAGATCAGTTCTGGCAAATAACCCTCAACCTTGCGGCCATCGTTGTCAGATTGATCGACTGTAATTGGCCAACCGGGGTATTGCGTCCTGTCCCCGTCGCGCACATCGCAAAACCGCGGCCAGCACTCGAATGTGACTTGCCGCTTCTTTTTATTGAAGCGCGCAATACCATAGCCATCGGCACGTTTCTTTTCGTCTGCACGGTTCTCTGGATTCGCATAGGCGAGCATTGAAATTTTGTTGCCTAGACCGTCCTTGAAGTCTCCAGTCCAAGGTAACGGACTGTTGGGCACAGGATTAGGACCAGCCCTTTCGTCAAGCGGGTGCCACCATCGGCCATAGATGGTGTTGACCAACGCCGGACCGGTGAAACCATAAGGCCCATCTCCATGGTCGGCTATTCCGTGTTTCACCACAACCGCGAGATGCTGGTCACCACAAAGGTGCACCGCCCATGCCCGGCGAATCAGCATCAACGCACGGCGGCTTGGAGTTTGTGGCCAACCATTACAGTCGAGGTCAGCAAGCAAACGATTCTGCGAGCCACCGTGCATATGCACTGCGCCGCAAAAAGCGGTCTGCGAAAGCACACCTTTCATTTCCGCATTTGTCCAGTCTGCGGACCAGTCGGATAAAAACTTCTCCTGACGGGGACCAAGTAATTGAAGACCGGGCAAGTCGATTTTTTTTGGATCATACTTGGGATCATTAATGTGATCCGGCCTCGGACCCATTTTCGGTATCTTACCCGCCGGTCCGGTCTTGAACTTACGATCCTCCAAGATAGCAAAATCCACACCGCCTANATTCAATCGCGTAAAATAGACACCAATACCCNGGTTTACCGGCTTNGGGTCAACCGGATCAGGTAAACTCGAAGTCTGCTGGCGCTGCACTTGATTAACGTACTTCACCGGAAACTTGTAACCGCCATCGGCATCTCCTGGAATCTTCGAGCGTTTGCCGCTCTCGCCCCACACATTGCCGTGGCCCACGTCGTGATCGTCAGGAATGCAAATTGTAGGTCGATCACGAATAATATCACGGTACTGCAGCCCAAACTCAATCCAGCCAGTGGTATGCTCAGTGTGCCGATAATGTTGATCGCCACCAAAAAAAAGCAGGTCGGGATTGTGCCACTTTAAGTTCTCNACAATTTCCATCCGTGGCCCGTTCGTCCGGCTAGAGTTACACGAGAGATTAGCAACAACGATTTCGTGCTTGTCTACAGGNTCCTTACGAATAAGCCCTTCAAACTTTGCTTTTTTACCATGGCGCACTCTGTACTTCACATCATTCGAGTTGTCCCATTTTTCGATTCTGAAATGTGCATCCCATCCCGGGTAAAGTACTTCCACCTTGGCTGTTTCAATCCACTTATCACCCGGCAATTGGAGTTCCAACCGTACCTCCCTCTTCTCGCCNGGCNTCAATGGAAAAAGCTGAGCCNATANCTTCANGATACCGTTCTGGTGCGTGTACATCGCAAACGCCACAACTTGATCACGGGGCACATTCATAGTAGGCGGCGCCCCCTTGCGGCCCTTGGGTGCAGGCTTACCGTTGTTCCCCGGNCTATTCCACCACTCACCAGTTGTCAGTGATTCCAGGCGTGGAAACTTTGCCCCGAACGGTTTGACAGCATCTGTAGCCCGAAGAAACTCTGACGTAATCATTAAACTACCCATTCCGACAGCAGCAGTCTTAATCGCAGTTCGTCGATTGATTTTCATTGGCAAATAAATCTGCGAAAAGGTTTTATTTGATAATATCTTTTCATGTTAGAATCCTCTTTCCTTATAACGAAAACAAAGATTCAAGTATTTCCCCCAGTCAACTCAAGGCAGTTCAGCCAGTTTCAAGTTTCGGTAATCGATGCCCATAATACGGTTTCCGTGCAACTGAATACCAACGGGTCCCTCAAGAATTGCCGAATCGCTTTTGTAGGTCATTACTTTTTCACCCTGCAACCATACAGTGTACTCCTTGCCAAGAGCTTGAATACGCATAGTATTCCAATCTTTTGGCTTTAGTAACTTCTTAATGTTCCTTGCCTCGACTGGATAACCCTTACCAGGTATGTATGGTGAACATGTCATATCTCGCTTGAGAGAACCACTTATACCAATCTGGATTTGGTCCTTATTCCTAACATGCACACCACTGTCGACCACGCCATCTCCAAAGCGAAACTCAAATTCCATAAGGAAATCCTTGTACTTCTTTTGTGTCCAAAGGATTGAGCCCTTCTTTTTCGGCCCATTCTTTATCTTTAAAATCCCGTCCTCAGCTTTATACCATCCAGCCTTATCGTTACCCTCAGGTACGGTCCATCCGGAAAGATTCTTGCCATTGAAAATTGGCTTTAGCTTCGATTCAGCAAACACCCCCCCTACAAAACCGAACATGATCAAAGTAAAAAAAAGCTTGGAGTTCATGAGCAGCATTCTGCCTGATTGCACTAGCGAATCAAGCCTGTAGGATTTTTTGATAATTAATCAAAAAAAAATTTAAACTTAATTTGAATCAAAAAGGCTATCTCATCGTAGATGACCTGGGCATATTGGCCCAAAATGGAGCCTGGGTTCGATGCAGTTCTTTAACTGTCCTTGCACGATAAGACTTCAGGCGNTTGGAGTGACTCGACTGGAGCGCAAGATTTTCTAATTCCTCAGGATCACGATCAAGATCGTACAATTCCTCTATCTCGTCCTCTATAAGATTGCGCACGTATTTGTAACGGCCTTCGGCTAGCATCACATACCACGGCACACCGGGGCCGTGGTAAAGGCGCGGATCATTCTTGGGCGGTATTTTCGCCGTCGCAGAGCCGTATAACTTGCCAGTGTGAACAAGCATTGCTGGCGACTTGCGTTTGGCCTTAGGGTCTTCCAACAGCGGACTGAGATCCTCACCGTGCATCTTCCACGGCATTGGCAATTTAGCTTGCCCAAAAAAAGTGGGCGGCAGATCCACGCCGCTCACCGGCTCGGCAACCACTCGGCCTGCGGTTTGGGAAGCGTGATTTCCGGGTAATCGGATAATTAATGGCGCGGCCACGGTGGCATGGTAAGGAGCCACCTTTGACTTGAACCCATGCTGTCCCCAAGCAAAACCCTGGTCAGATGTGAAAACAATAAGAGTGTCTCCATCCTGCCCGCTGTCTTTGAGTGCCTGCAGCAATCGACCAACGCCTTCATCTATGGAGCGCACTCCTTCGTGATATTGCTTGATCCATTCACCCAATAGCCGACCTGGAATATCTTTCATTCCTACAGGACCAAGTTCGCGCACTTTCTTCTCGACTGGCACACCGTTCTTAGGCTCCCAATGCTGCATCTTTTGCACATACTCCGGCTTACCTGGACGCGGTGGATAAACATCCTTCGGGATAGTCGGCTTGCTCCCCTTGTAATGGCCCTTGTGGCGGTCAGCCGGCGTAAAAGGTCCATGCACGGCACCGTAGCAAAGCCAGAGATACCACGGCTTGGTTTTGTCCCTTCGACCCTTACCATTGATAAACTCAATGGCCCAATTGGTGTAGTTGTCGGTCGTGTAGCCTTTGATCATTTTAGGCTCGCCACCATTAAACTCGGTGAGTTGATCGTAATAGTAGTTCGGCGAATTCTTAATGTACTTGGGGCGATTCCAGATAATTTGATAATCCCAGTCTCTACCGAAGCCACTGTCCACGCCTGTATGCCACTTGCCGATTTGCGCGGTCAAGTAGCCGTGCTTGCGAAACATCGCCGGCCAAAAAGGACATTGTTTAGGATCGTACACGCTGCCAGGATACTTCCCCTCCATACGCATCGACTCCACGCCGTGCTGGTGAAGCCCCGTAAGCATTGTCGCACGCGACGGCATACACCATGACCCGATATAGGCTTTAGAAAATCGCACGCCCGATTTCGCCAGTGCATCTATATTAGGGGTTTCGACAAAATCAAAAGCGTCCTCGTAGCAACCCACAGTGCGAGTTGACTGGTCGTCAGTGTAAATAAACAGAATGTTCGGCCTCTTCGCCGCCGTTAGAGGAAGCGCAAATGNCAAGACCAAACATGTCATGACTCGNCGTAGCATTATTTTTTTTCCCTGTTAACTTTATTGCGGTCACGCCGCTGTCGTTCAATAGCTTTCAACTCTGTCTCGACGCCCTTATCGCCCTGGGACTTCATCCACGCATCCAACTTGGCGCGCAGACGCTTGATGTGAATCTTACTCCCTGTTTTGTCAGCAAGNTTTTCCATTTCCAGCGGATCTTTCTCCATGTCGTAGAGTTCAATCGCTGGCCGATGATGATAGGCACGCACTAACTTCTTGGCCGTTGCGTCGCCNGCCGAAGCCTTTGCGACCATCGACTGGAATAATGGCATCTTCGTGCAGGCATTCGTAAACTTACTTTCGTAATTCAGATTGAGGATNAGCTTATAGCGTTCATCACGCACCGAGCGGATGGCAAACGCATCAGTTCCGTTGATGATACCGCGAGTGGTCATGATACCGAAAACATGCTCCTTGTGCCGCTTGGTCTCGCCCGTAAGCACAGGAAGNAAACTTTTACCATCNAGTCCCTTAACCACTTGCCCACCGGCGGCGGCGATAAATGTCGGTGTCACATCGACGTACTCCACCATGGCATCAGATACCGCCCCGGCNTTCACCCNACCAGGCCAACGCACCACCATGGCAGACTGCAGCCCATGATCGTAGCAGGTCCATTTGGCAAACGGGAAAGCGTTTCCCTGTTCGCTCACGACCATTACCAACGTGTTGTTTCCCAACCCATGTTTGTCCAGCAATTCGAGGATCTCGCCCACTTGCGAATCGTAATAGGTGATCTCTGCAAGGTACTTCGAAAAATCCTCGCGCACACGAGGCGTGTCCACGATGTAAGGCGGCAGTTTCACCTTAGCCGGCGGATATGCCGCAGCATCTCCCTTGTTCCACGGTGAATGTGGCTCGTTGGAACAGGCAAACAAGCAGAAAGGCTTACCACCGTCGGCCGTTTCAGCAAACAGACGGTCAATATACTTCATGTCCGGGTTTTTACCTCCCCCGAAATTTTCGAACGGAAATACCTCCCGCGGGTTGACGTGCGTCTTGCCGGTCTGTGTAACTCGATATCCGAGCGGGCGCAAATAATGCACGATACTCTTCACGTGCGGATATGCTCGTGTGTGATTGGGCCAAGCGCCGCTCTTTACCGGATAAAGCCCTGTGTAAATATTATGCCGTGTGGGNGAACACATCGGCGCTGCCTGAAAACACCGCTCGAATCGCATGCCCTGCGTGGCTAANCGATCAATGTGCGGCGTCCGAGCCTGCCCTCCATAGCATCCAATATCACGAAACGTGCAGTCATCCGCGATAATGAATACCAAATTGGGCGNTGCTGCTGCAAGCGGCGTGAATATAACGNNCAGAAACAAGATAGAAAAAAATCGAATATACATGACTTTTAGTGCGAATTATTTTTTGCGCTTGAGCTTTCTTCGTTTGAGAGCTTCTTCCTCCAGTTTTTGTANATAGGCCTCTCGGTTGGCTGCATCTTCGCGTTTCTGAAACACCATAAGCATCGGATCATTCGTGCGTTTCATCCACCCCTCCAAGTCGCTTCTCAGGCCAACTAAAGCAGCTTTATGGCGTGGATCGGCGATGAGATTATACAGGCAGTTGGGATCGTTGATCACATCGTACAATTCCTCAGGGACGCGGTGGTGATACAGATCTAGCCGCTTGGCCAATCGATCGTCCCGCTTGGCCAATGCNANCATGCGACGATAAGTCACGGTACCTGTAGTTGCGGTGGCAAAAATACGCTCGCCGTTCGACCACGGGTTGAAAATATAAAGATGACTCTTGGTTTGCACCGCCCGCATAGGATCACGAGATGCACCTGCGTTTTCGTTGTACTCCTTGAAAACANGGTCTCGGCCATTTTGCNTCTCGCCTCGGATCAGCGGAAGAAACGAGCGNCCATCGAGACGTGCCGGATACCTAGCACCGGCGATATCCAGAAGGGTCGGCATCATGTCTACGGCCGATATCATATGTTTGTCATCCACCGCCCCTGCCCGAGTCACGCCCGGCCAACGCACCATCCACGGTGTGTGTGTACTGTGGTGGTATAGTTGCGTTTTGGCAAACGGCAGNGGCATNCCGTGGTCGGATAAAAACATAACCACGGTATTGCCCGCTTGGCCGCTTGAGTTGAGGGCCTTGAGGATTTCCCCCACACAGTCATCCGCTCGCCGTACGCTCGAATAATATAGCGCCAATTCCCCGCGTACCTTGGGATCATCGAAGAGAAACCCGGGGATTGGCACTTCCTTGGCAGTAAAAATACGCGANGGCACATACGGATCCCTGCCGCCACCTTTAACCACACTCCAAAATGGCTTGTGTGGGTCGGAAATGTTGACCGATAGACAGAACGGTTTTCCAGCAGCTTTAGCCCTAGCAATACCGTNAGTAGTAGAAAGACCGTACGAACGCGGATCCTTCATATTGNCCTTAGTTCCATCCGGCAACGTNTCCAGAATAATATCCCATGCATATGGCTGATANGGGGTGGAGTGAGAAACTTTCCCACGAATACCCGTGAAATAGCCAGCCTGTTTCATAAGATCGACCATGTGCGGCCAGCCAGGGTTTTTGACCTGATAAAAACCCTCAACCTTGTTGTTGTGGGAGATCAAACCAGAGAACAGGACATTCCGTCCAGGCATGCAATTACCAACGGTCATGTGAGCATGCGCAAAACGCAGGCTTTGCTTTGCTAAGCGGTCGATGTTCGGAGTGGTGCCGGATAGCTTGCTTCCAAAGGCGCCGACAGAGTCGGCGCTCATATCGTCGACCGTGATTAGCAAAAGGTTCACCTGAGTCGCTTGAAGGGACACAGTCAGACCNAACAGAACAGATAGCAGATGTTTCATACTAAAAAATGTCTTTGCATCAGAAGCGGCAATTCTACAGCGGGACGTTAACGGNAGGAACATCAGTGTNCCAGTCCNCAATGCTCTCCTGAACGTTAGAAAAGCTACTTGGCTGGNTNCNCCCTTTTNCGGTCTCGATGATAAGGAGAATCCTTGGGAATGGCTCGCATCGGTGCCACCTTTGTCGGTAGCGCCTTGGCCAAGCGCGCCTTGACCTTGGCCAAGCGTAGATCATCCGCAACGTTGGTGAATTCGTACGGATCATTTTTGAGATCATACATTTCCTCAAAACCGTTGCTGTACCGAATGAGCCGGTAACGAGAATCAGCCACAGCCAGNGACGGCCTTTTATCACCCCAGAACTGAAACGCACTCAACGCGAGCTGGCTTTTAGGCGCCAATGGATTCTTTAATTGCGGCACCAACGAAGCACCGCCACACTGCCNCGGTATCGGAAGTCCAGCCAATTCACAAAGGGTTGGATAGATATCGGTGAGAGTCACCGGTTGACGCGTCATCATGCCGTCTTGACTAAGGTTCGGCATGTGAATGAACAATGGCACGCGGGTGGTCTGGTCCCACAGGGAAAACTTCTCCCAGTTTTCCTTCTCACCAATGTGAAATCCGTGATCGCTCCATACCACTATGATTGTGTTGCCCCTCATCGGCGATTCATCGATNGCATCAAGTAAGCGTCCAAGTTGATGATCCACATAACTNATGCTAGCTAGATAGCCTTGCATAAACTTTTTCCACTGTTTGTTCTCCGTAACCCATTTGTGCCACCCCTCCCTTCCGTGGCTGTGTGCATCTCTCAGATCATCCTCAATGTGCTTTGGTAATTGAACCTCATCCAGAGGGTAAAGATCGAACCAGCGCTCAGAAACCTCCCACGGAATGTGAGGACGAAAAAGACCCACCGCGAGAAATAACGGCTTTTCGCCGGGGCTCTTAATTTGCTCAATCGCCCAATCGGCGACGAGGTGATCCCCGAAGGATTCTTCAGGTTCCTGAAGAATCGCTGCACCAAAAAGTTGACTGGCTGCACGGCCGCCTAACGGGCGCCCCTTTGTCAAACCGGCCTCTATGTCGTCCATCAAAATCGGCCTTGGCCAATCCACTGAAATTGGATCCAGCGGGTCACCACGGTAGGCATCCCAAGCATCAGGATCGTTTTGGGAATCGCCCGGCGTCCATTGTAGTGTATGAAAAATCTTCCCTCCACCCAGCGCACGGTAACCGTTATTGCGAAAATGCTGTGACAATACAACGGCCTCTTTAAGAACCGGGGATTCATGCCGCCAACGCGGCCCGTGTGCTCCGAACATGTTGCGATAAATCCCCGATGCGACCGGATGCACTCCGGTCATCACTGCCACCCGTGAAGGGTGACAGGCAGGCGCTGCGCAGTGCGCGTTGGCAAACGTGACTGATCGCTTGGCCAATCGATCAAAATGCGGCGTTTTAATTCCCGGATGATTATCCAGAGGCGAGATGTAGTCATTTAAATCGTCTACCGCTATAAAAAGCACGTTCGGTCTGGATGCTGCATGAATTAAACAGACTAAAAATGGGAGCAAAAGAAAAAGATAACTTTTATTCCTAATCATGCGATTGTTCCTTACGAGAGTTTTTTGCAGTTCTATTGCGCTCCCTAGAAAACACTTTACCTGTGGGCTTTGCGGGCAATGTTTCCTTCCATTCAGCTATCTGTTGGAGAAGATTTTTGGTGACATCAACTTTGTGATTGGAAAGATCGTTTCTTTCCAGAGGATCAGCACTTATATCATAGAGTTCGACATAGCTGAAATCACTATTCGTCATCATCTTCCAGTTTTGGTGAACGATAGCATAGGAAACCCAGTGATACGGACGGCTTTTAGGGCTTGGCCAAGCACCTTTCATTTTCCAGAACAACGGTTTGGTTCGAAGCGGTTTACCCTTGCCCTTAAGTGTTGCAATCTGGCTGATTCCATCTGGACGAAAGTCTTTGGGCATCGGCGCACCGGCCAGTTCGCAAAAAGTAGGGAACAGGTCTACGGCGGAAAAGATGGATTGATTATCAACCCGGCCAGCAGCAATTCTACCGGGCCAACGGGCGATGAACGGCACACCTACGCCACCTTCAAAGAGGGTTGCCTTATACCCTTTTCGCCCTCCCGTGATACCCTTGGCCGCGCCGATGCCATAGCCCACACCCGTGGCAGTGTCATGCATCAGCGCTAGTTTTGCAGGTCGACTCGCACGGGCGGGGCCATTGTCAGAGGTGAAGATTACGATCGTATCTTCGGTGAGCTTTAGTCGATCCAAAGCATCCAGCACTTCCCCAATGCGGGCATCTGCATGAGACAGAACGGAAGCATAAATATTGTTCGGTTCATCAAGCTCGCGGAAACGCCAACGGTATTTCGGCTGAGTATGAAAGGGAGTATGCGGTTCATGAATCCACATATTAACGAAGAACGGTTTCCCTTCCAGATTGCATTTTTCAATGAAATCAATCGTATGCTTGGAGTCTTCGTGTACGGGCATCTGCTCTCCCGCGCAATTGAACGCTCCATAAGCATCATAGCCGTATTCAATCGGAAGTGGAGAATCAGGAATCATATTATTGGACAAGTGCCATTTGCCAAAATGGGCGGTGCGATAACCGGCAAGCTGAAGCTGCCTCGGCAAAGATGGCGCCTTTGTATCAAGCCAATCCGGCATGTTTCGGCGTTCGTTGCTTGACACCCATGCAAAGTGACCGTCGATGTTGTAACGGGCCGGGAAATGGCCCGTCATTACAGCCGTGCGACTGGGCGAACAAACCCCGCTGGCAACTGTGAATCTATAAAAATCCGTCCCTTCCTTGCTCAAACGATCTATATTCGGAGTCTTAACATAAGGATGCCCATGACAGCTCAGATCTCCCCATCCCCAATCATCAGCGAAAATGAAAATAATGTTAGGACGCTCCGCTGCACTCACGAAAAGTACGCAAATCAGTGCAACGAAAAGAAGCCATAACCGAGCCCCGATAATTCGGCTTAATTTCATTATTATTCTTTCCAAGTGCGAACGTTGAGTTTGCCTTCTTTGAGTTCCCGAAGGCGACGCTTCAAATACTCTCCCGAAATCTTACGGGCCTTTTCACGGTCGGCGATATCGTACACCCAGAACTCCTGCACAACCTTTTCAGCGGCGGGATAATGACTACCGTCATCACCAACTGTTTTACGTAGCTTCGCAAGTTGCTTCTTCAGGCGGACGCGCGTCTGAGCGTAGGCAGGGCTGTCGTAAACATTGATGAGCTCCGAAGCATCCTTCTTGAGGTCGTAGAGTTCCCAGCCTGGCGGAGTTTGGTAGCCTCCGTCGTAGTTGCAGCCGTAGTAGTATACGAGTTTGTGCGTTTTGGTACGGATGGCCATGACGCCGGGGTTATCGTGGTGGGCCATGTGCATCCAATAACGGTAGTAGGCGGCCTGCTTCCAACCCTTAGGCTCCTTGCCTGTTTCGCAAATAATTTTAAAGGAACGGCCCTGCATTGAGGCAGGCAAGGAGATCCCAGCAAAGTCTAGCATCAGCGCAGGGAAGTCGACATTCTCTACGACGGCGTCACTGCGAGCACCTGCCTTGATGCACTTTGGATACCGCACGATGAAAGGCATCCGCATGGATGGGTCGTAGGCCCAGCGCTTGTCCTGATAATCATTTTCACCGAGCCAAAAGCCCTGATCGCCAGTATAGATAATAACAGTGTTGTCGTACAGACCCTCGGCCTTGAGATAATCGAACAGACGCTTAAGGTTATCGTCCAAGCCCTTAACGCAGCGGAGGTATTTGCGAAGATAAGCCTGATATGAGAGGCGGGTGCTCTCGCGCTCGGAGAGCTTGGCCACATCATAATCGGCAGGTAATTCCTCAGGGAAGCGCTCTTTTAAATCAACAGCATACGAACGACGCGGATTGCGCTTGCCGATGGAAGTACCGATATGCGGCAGCAGTTCGTCCCGGTGTCCGCGCGTGGCAATAGAGCCAAAGGTTTCGGGCACATCGTAGAGAGTGGGTGGCTCTGGAATCTCCACGTCGGCAAGGTACTCCTGGTAACGCGGCGCGTTCTCGAAGTAATCATGCGGCGCCTTGAACTGGTGGCAGACGAAAAACGGCTTGTCCTTATCATACTTGGTCTTGAACCAGTGCAGGGTGGAGTCGGTGATCGCGTCGGAGGAATGCTCACCCTTGTGGATAACAACATTCCTTGGCCACGGCTTGTCGCCCTGAACTCGGAACTCGGTATCGAAATACTTGCCCTGCCCCGGGAGGACCTTGTAGTAGTTAAAGTTCGGCTCCTCCTTGAGATGCCACTTGCCGATCATCGCTGTTTGGTAACCTGCCTGACGAAACAATATAGGCAAAGTTTGATCACTCGGTTTGATGCGGCCGGTAAGATCAGTCACCCCGTTCACGTGCGAATACTGTCCGGTGATGATGCTGGCCCGACTCGGTGTACAGATCGAGTTCGAACAAAACGCGTTTTCAAAAACCATCCCCTCCGCCGCCAGTTTGTCCAGTGTGGGTGTAGGATTAAGCGGTTTCAGCACTGTCGCATATGCCCCCAGCGCCTGCGCCGTGTGATCGTCGGACATGATGAATAGCACGTTCGGCCGATCCTGAGCAGCAACACCAGCTATGGTAATTAATGCGACAAAACAAACAACGGATGTGTTTTTCATAAATCTTCTCAAAGAAGGTAAATTCAGTCTCCGCAACAAACCAGCCCATTTACTGAATGGGAGGATAAGCGTGGACATGTAGCCCGTTCAAAAGAACCACCGGACAATATTTCGATAACTCACGAGAGAGTGATCGTCATTGAAGCCAATGAGAATCGGGAATGCTTTAATCATTATGCAAGCTGACCGTTGGAACCTTGAAGGCCCAGTTACCACGAGCATCGCCCAAGGCAGAAGAGATTTTTTCTTTACTCAATGGGTTCTCAAATCGAAAACAAAACGTTGTAAACCATTGTAAACATTGGATTTTGGGAAATTTGGTGGATTTCGTAAATACAAAGTACAGTAAACATCACCGTTGACCATCCGATGAAATCATTGTGATTCATCAATCTAGCAAAGTTTATTTGTCAGCAGCTTTATTCTTTTTCGATGAGGACATTGATGCACCGATGGCTAGGCCTAACGCTATGCCTATGCCGACGTTGCCAGTCGCCAATCCAAATGCGACACCAATTGCAATTCCA
>PBKH01000033.1 GCA_002721375.1 Verrucomicrobiales bacterium | reverse complement strand
GTTGCCATGCATTGCCGCCGAAGGCACCGCCTAGCAGCGTGATAAAGTTTGCTCGAAAACCAGCGGCCTTGACGTATTCAGTGGCGCCGTCCGCTGTGATGACAGCGGCTTCTCCATTAATAAACATTCGGATCGTGGCGGGCGATGTTCCATCGAAACTGTCCACCTCAACCTCGATGCGAACCTCGAGGTCGTCCTTCGGGATACCGTCGGCGAAACCGCCGTTGCCTCCGTAGATGCTGGCACCGCCATCAAACACCTGAATATCGCCGTTGTTGCGGAACAGGATCCCAAAGCCGTCAGCGCTGATGACCCATGAGTTTTTTGAGGTGGCCCCGAACACGACTGCGGCCCAGTCTTCCGATGCGTTGTCCTCGTCATCGACGCCGGCATCGACCTCGAACTCGATGGTAAACGGACTGCCAAAGGCAAAATTGTGATCAGGTGAAANCGCCACCCANTCNCTGCCCGGCTCCGGGAACAGACTCAACTTGCCGGGAGCATACTCCGAGTTGATAACAGTCAAATCCTCCGACGAGTCAGAGTANGTTGTCGAGCCCAGCNCACCACTCTGCCTTTCATCGNTCTCGAAACCAAGATCGGTGATTTCCGTCTCTGANACATCAAAGGTATCCTNAAAAATAAGGACCTGTTCCTGCGCTAACGTCGAACCGCTAANAACCGACCAGAACGCCCCGCCAGTAATGATTAGCACACGGCATATTTTATTTTTTTTTAGTAAGTATTTCATATTTGTCATGGTTATAANTAAATTCAGAATCTTATTGGTGATAAGATCAAATTCGACTATCTACGCCGACGTTTTTTCTTAAAGTCCATAATGATGTCATCGATGTTATCCTTCTTTCTCGATTCCACATGTGAATCCATCAAGACAATGTTGGCGGCACCNTCAGGATGTTCCATGTTGTGTTTATAACCAACATGATACCACCCGCTACTGTTCTTCTTTAAGTACGTTACCGCTGGNTGGTTCAANTCATATGAAATATCCGAGATCAAAAACGTGGCGGACGGCTCGTGGACAGAGGTAAGTTTCGCAGTTTCTGGATGTGGCGGCTGTCCAGGAGGGGTCGGATATCTGGGATTATTGGGAAAACCCAGATTATTGTATTGATTCATTCCATAACTGATCTTCCACGGATTGCCGCCTATGCGTTTCTCGTTGATACGCGTCGGGCAACGATACACGTTCTTGGCAAAGTCGCTGTCCTCGGTTTTTCCTCCAGCCTTAAACTTGTTCCGTAGNACATACGAGACNAGCAGGTTTTGNAAATTGTTGATGTTAGCATCGTGCCGAATGGCCCAAGCAAACGGAAGCTTGTCGTCATTGTCCATGACATACAACGCAGTAGCCAAGCCCATCTGTTTGAGGTTATTTTTGCACTGTGTCGAAACAGCCTGCGACTTGGCCTTGGCCAACGCCGGCAGTAGCAAGGCAGCCAGAATCGCGATGATTGCAATCACCACCAGTAATTCAATCAATGTAAAGGCTTGGCGNTTTTTCNGTATNCCAATCCACATTTTGTTTTGCATAACTGAGAATGAATTTATTTTTCTTCTATGGCTTGTCAGTTGCAACGAAATTCTACCTCATTTTATTCAATGCAATAGGCTCTAGAATCTATTTTTTNATTTCGATCAGCTAGCCATTAATTCAGTGGCCAGAAGTGGATAATCAACGGTGTACCGATAAGAACAATGACCCCTTCTAGCGGCAGACCTACCCTCCAGTAATCCCCAAACCGATAGCCACCTGGNCCGAGAATCATGGCATTGCATTGATGCCCGATTGGAGTAAGGAACGCACAAGACGCTCCGACNGCGACCGCCATCAAAAAAGGATCNGCCTGCATACCCATCGTGGCTGAGATGCCAACGGCGATTGGAGCCATGATGAANGCCGTAGCTGCATTGTTAATGATATCTGACAGACACATAGTCACAATCATGATAATACTGATCATCGTCCAAGGCGGTAGATTGCCGGTCAGGCCATGGATTGATCCTGCAATAAGTTCAGTGCAACCTGTACTCTGGAACGCCTGACTAACCGGAATCATCGCCCCAAGAAGCACAATAATCGGCCATTCCACCTCTCTGTATATGTCGCGAAGTGGCAGGANACCGCAAATGATGTAGGCCAGCACCGCCCCCAGAAAGGCGATGGTCATCGGAAAGCCTGTCATNCTTAGTCCNATAGCCCCCGCGAAAATNACCAAGGAGAGACCAATCCTAGAAAAAGTGCCTACACTCAATTCGCGTTTGGCCAAAGGTAGCAAATTGAGATCAGCGATTGTATCGTCCATCTCCGGCGTTTTTCCGTGTAGCAGAAGGACGTCCCCAATTCGAAACACAACCTCCTTGAGCTGCTTGCGAATCGGCTTATCCTGTCGAGCAACCGCCATGAGCGTCATTGTGTTGCCGCTNCGGCGCCGCAGATATGTNCGTGTGCGACCAATCAACGGCGAGCCGGGATTGACAATGGCCTCTGCGAACCCGGTCTCCCCCTTCAAGCTATCGATGCGATGTCGCATTTCCTTGGACAGATGTAGCCCGTATTCCTCAATCAACATCTGCAACTCCATCGGGTCGGCCTTAACCACATAACTACAGCCTTCCTGAATAACGCCGTCCGGGTTGGGAGACAACACCCGACCGTCCTTCCGAATGAACCCAAAAAGAGTCATCTTTTCTCTAACAAGTTTCTCTACCTCGGCGACGGTCTTGCCTATCCAGTCACAACCAGAAGGCACACTAATCTCGGTGATATAGTCTTCGATCTGGAATAAAGATTCCATCCCCGGTTTCTTGTGCGAAGCGCTTGGAATCAAGCGCCAACCGAACAACACAATGAAGAGTAGACCAGCAAATGCCACCAAACCGCCGACCAATGAAAAGTCAAACAGCCCAAAGGGCTGCGTTTCGGNAAGCTCCGTGCGAAGGTTGGCGATGATAATGTTCGGTGGCGTTCCAATCATCGTCATCATACCTCCAAGGATACTGGAAAACGCCATCGGCAATAGCAGGATCGTGGGTGAACGTTGACGGTCCACTGCTGTTTTAAGTGCTACTGGCAACATAAGTGCAAGCGCACCAACGTTGTTCATAAAGGCAGAGAGCACCATGACAACCAACGAAAGGCTCAAGATGTGTGGGAACTGATTTTTTGTGAAAGGCATCACATAGCGAACGATCTGGTCAACTACGCCGGAGTTGCGTAAGGCTCGACTAATAACNAGCACGGCCGCNACAGTCACCACCGCCGGATGGCCAAACCCTTCCAACACACGCTTGGGATCCTCAACCAAGCTGGATCTTTCCCCACCGAGGATCGAATCGAGTGCCACCAGTGCCACCAACGAAAAAACCGCCACAATGTCATAACGCCAACGGTTCCACGCAAAAAGCGNGAACATCACCAGAATCAAAACGGTAACGGCAGTCTGGTCAGAGGTCATGAAATATTTAGTCTAATGTCGGCTGAATAATAACAGGCCAGCATAGCACGTTAAACGGAATTCCGCTCCCACGCCAAGATGTCCAATTGAGGTCGAAAACAGGACTTTGGGGATTGTCTGCCAGACTGATTACCGCTAGAAAAAGGGCCGGATGCCATCCGTAGGAGACCAGTTGAGAACCGCCCGCGAGGAGAAGGGCAAATCTCTAGAGGACATCGGCGGAGAACTTAAAATCCGCGCCGACCATGTCAATGCCCTAGAAGAAGGAGATTTTGATAAGTTCGATGCCCCGGTATTTGTACGCGGGTTTGTTCGCTCCTACTGCAGGGTGCTCCATCTGGACTCAGCCCCGTTGGTGGTCCAACTCAACCAAGAATTGGGCGGCACCGAAGCGATGGCCGGCGATCCCTCACTCTCCGCAGGTAAGAAGGGCTTCGTAGATCGACTTACCCTTTTCCTAACTCGTGTCAACTGGAGCATCTGGCTGCCACTAATCGTGCTGATATTGATCGCTTCTATTGTCTGGGCTGTGGTCGAAGCACAGGAATCCAAGCGCAAAGAACTCGAAAGCGGCAACTGGATCCAGAATCTCCCCACACCCGTCTATGAATCGCCTAGAGGTATGCTCGAGCTTCGGCTCGAAACACCAACGGCTCCGGTCAAGGCAACGAATACCAACACCTCAACCGCTACCCCTTAATGCGGCAACCCCGCCAAATGTTCCTGCATGCGGGGGCGAATGCGATACTGCTCATCGGATTGCTTATCTTCATCGTCACACATGGCTTCGCCAACGACGACTCAGTGCAATTCAACCGCGATATTCGCTCTATCCTCTCAGACAACTGTTTCCAGTGCCACGGCCCAGATGCTAGCCAGCGCAAGGCAGGCCTTAGGCTGGACACCGAAAAGGGGGCATTTCAAAATAAGGATGGAGTTCGACCTTTCGTATCAGGAAGGCCCGATGAGAGCGAGGTTTACCGGCGGATTACCACCGATGACCCGGATTCTGTGATGCCACCCGCTGAATCAGGTCGCATACTTACTGGATCAGAGAAGACATTGATCCGGCGCTGGATTAAACAAGGAGCACAGTGGCAGAAACACTGGGCATTTATTAAACCCGAGCATGTTGCACTGCCGTTAGAGCAAGCGCATGACCTAGGACAACCTCGCAACGCAATCGACTATTTCATCCTAGCCAAGCTGCACACTGAAGAACTTGCCCCTTCCTCGGAGGCATCCAAGCACACACTCATTCGTCGTGCCAGCCTCGACCTGACTGGATTGCCTCCAACATCTAACGAGATGAAAGCGTATGTCAACGACACAAGACCACGGGCCTACGAACAAATGATTGACCGGCTGTTGGCCTCGCCGCGTTACGGCGAGCATATGGCGCAAAGTTGGCTCGACGCCGCCCGTTATGCAGACACCAACGGATTCCAAGCTGACCGTACCCGGAATCAGTGGCATTGGAGGGACTGGGTTATTGACGCACTGAACCGAAATATGCCATTTGACCAATTTACGGTCGAACAGTTAGCCGGCGACCTGTTGCCGGAGCCGTCACTCAGCCAGCTCATCGCCACCGGCTTCAACCGCAACCATATGCTCAACGGTGAGGGCGGCGCAATCGCGGCCGAGACACAAGTCGAGTACGTCGTTGACCGAGTTGAAACCACCGGCACAGTCTGGCTTGGCTTGACGGTCGGCTGCGCACGCTGCCACGATCATAAATACGACCCCATTTCACAGCGAGAGTTCTACCGGTTATTCGCCTTCTTCAATAACCTCCCAGAGAAGGGTGGCGGTGACATGGAACCAACCACCCGCGTGCCCACCTCCGAACAGGCCCGTCAACTCCGCGCCCTTGAGGCCGAACTGGAAGAACACCGATCGGTACTAAATCTTCCTCTGGCACAGTTCCAAAACGAACAAAAAAAATGGGAGGAACCGTATCTAAAAGAGATCACAGAAACCGGCCAACTTGATGGCTGGCATCGGATCAAGCCCGTCACTGCCAGCTCGAAGTCCGACTCGGAGTTGACGATTCAAAATGACGCCTCGGTACTAGCTACCGGCCAACTGCCAGATTACGACGAATACAAGCTAACCTTCCGAACCAACCTTGAGAACATCACCGGACTGCGGCTTGAGGCTCTCACGGATCCAAGGCTCAAAGATGGCGGTCCGGGGCGAGAAGGTAACTTCGTACTTACCGGTTTTGAATTGCTGCCTGGCGTCGATGAGATCGACCTTGGCAGCCTTGAACAGCGCTTCGATAGCGGCTTGATGACCAAGGGAGCAAAGCGACTGGATATCGACATCACTGGGAAAGGTCTACTCGTGCTCGATGTCGGTGACACCGGCAACGGCATCTCCTCCGACTGGGGCGACTGGGGCGAACCAACTCTCGCAGGTCCAGACGGAACGCTCAAATTAACCGATCTCGACTGGTACTCAGCGACCACCGATTATCGCAAGGTTCTCAAAAATAGAAACGTAAAAGACCAGCCGCTCCGAATTGAAGGAAAAACNCTCAAATGGGGTATTGGAACCCATGCCAAGTCACGAATCGTCTTTCGGCTGCCAATGGGCTATACGCGCTTCAAGGCGATCGTTGGCCCAGACACCGGCGCTCTGGAAGAGGTTGCCAACCCACAGACTTCAATCCGGTTTACTGTCAGCGTAAGCGCCAAGGATCTACCAAGCGAACTCAAGCCTCTTCCATTTGCAAATGCCATTGCCGATTTTAACCAAGACGGTCTGACAGTNAACGGCGCGATAGATAATGATTCTCAGTCCGGCTGGGGTATCTGGAAAAAGGATTTTAATTACAACCAACCACGAAAGGCCGTTTTTCGTCTTGAGAAAACATGGTCAGCCGGCAAAGACACTCGCTTCACCTTAAAACTCCTCCAACAGCACGATGCTAAGAAACATCTGCTAGGACGCTTTAGAATCTCAGCAACCTCAGCTCAGGAGCCCAGCCTCGAAATGCGAGAAGTTCTACCGGAGGAAATAATTCGCATTTTAAAAATACCCGCAACAAAGCGCCTAGCTGAACAACGAGAGATACTCGCTCGACATCACCGTTATCAGATGCCGGATTTTATCGAAGCCGAACGTGGTGAGGTATCTNCTCAANCAGCAATTCGAAAACTCACTGATTCGTTCTCCAAAACAATGGTCATGCGTGAGATGGANCAACCGCGCNACACTTATCTGCTTGTCCGTGGAGTCTANGATAATCCAGACAAAAACCANTCACTCAAGCCCGGTGTCCCGACCAGTCTACCAAGCTTAACCAAACCNGGACACATTAACCGACTGGACCTCGCGCGGTGGCTGACTGATCCCGACCATCCATTGACCGCACGAGTCANAGTCAATCGTTACTGGCAACATTTCTTTGGAACCGGGCTTGTCAAGACAACCGAAGATTTCGGTGTTCAGGGCGAACGACCGACGCACCCTGCATTACTCGACTGGCTCGCAACAGAATTCGTCAGGTCCGACTGGAATGTGAAGCACCTACACCGACTAATTGTAACCAGTGCGGCCTATCGGCAATCATCTATCCTGACTCCGAAACAGCTTGAGCACAATCCGGAAAACCGCCTCATAGCCCGTGGACCACGCCATCGAATGAGCGCTCANGCCATCCGCGANCAGGCTCTGGNNATCAGCGGCCAACTGTGGNACCGCATNGGCGGACCACCNGTCAGACCATACCAACCNCCCGGCGTATGGTCCGACTTTAGCTACGGAAAAATCGTCTACAAACAGGATAATGGCGAATCGCTTTACCGGCGTAGCATNTACACCTTTTGGCGGCGCTCCGTGAAACCAGCAATGTTCTTCGACAATCCGGCACGNCGGGTCTGCTCCGTGCGCCCCCGCCGAACCAACACGCCGATGCACGCGCTAAATCTGCTCAACGACACCACCTACGTCGAAACAGCACGTTGCTTCGCGGAGCAATTACTCCGGCAATCGGANGACAACATCGACCGACTTGAACAAGCGCTGACAATTGCTACCGGTCGACCNGCNCAAGCTGAAGAATTGGATTTACTGAACAATCGNTTGACCAANCTGCAAACCCATTACTCAAGCCACCCTAAGGAAGCCATGGAACTGCTCTCAGTAGGACAGTCAAAACCCGACCCTACGTTGAATGCGGTTGAAGTCGCCGCTCTAACCGGCATTACCAGCCTCATCTTCAACCTGGATGAAGTCCTAACCAAAGAGTAACCGTTGCAATAGTAAGTGCACTCAGTCGTACCAAGCCTGTTCGATAGCTTTTGCAGCATCAGGCCAATTAGGGTGATCGAAGGTNAATCCGGANTCGATAAGCCTGCCCGGTANCACNCGTCGGCTCTTGAGCAANAACTCAGTCTCGGTCCTCATGAAAAATGCNCCNATCTCCAACATCCACCAAGTTGCCGGCAGTCCAAACCTCGCCCCGCTAGCTTCACGCAGAGCCTTTAGAAATTCACGATTCGGAATTGGGTTTGGCGCACACATATTGATGGCTCCTTCGAGATTCTCATTCTCGATACACCAGTCGATCATCCTCAATAAGTCGGTCACATGCAACCAGCTTACATACTGATTGCCCTGCCCTTGTGTCCCGGCAAGACCAAACCGAGCGATATTTCGAAAGGCCTCATATACGCCTCCCTTGCCAGATCCAAAGACCATGGACAAACGCATTGCTATGCGACGAGTGTCCGGGGTGGGCGCATCAAACAAGGCAGCCTCCCAGCGATTGACCACATCGACTGAAAACTCCCACTTATCCCTAGGTTTACCCGGCTCTACCAGATCGATATCGCCGGTAGCCTCATCCATCGCGCGGTCGAGCGAATGTCGATAAACCGTCGCCGAGCTGGCGTTAAACCAGACCGAAGGTGGCGCAGCGCAATCTGCAATTGCTTCGCCGATCACCTCGGTGGAAGACTGACGTGATTCGTAAATTTGTCGCCGATTTTTTTTGTTGTACCGACAATTCACTGTGCGGCCAGCAAGATTGATGACAGCGTCCGACCCATCTAGTTCATCGACCCATGCGTCGAGATTGGCACCATCCCACCAGACAAATCGGGCACCCTCCTGCCGCTCGTTACGGCGTCTGGACAACACCACAACTTCCCAGCCCTTGTCCGCAAAATACCGGGTTAGATGCCGGCCAATGAAACCGCCGCCGCCCGGAATTACAATTTTTTTTGAGCTTGTCGTCACACCTAAGCAAATTTCCCACAACTAAAGGCAAAGGGCAAACAAGAGCAATCCGCGCTTGGACAACATACGGTTGGGCGCGTATCTTCTCGCTCATGTTAGACACACTGACGAAACAACTGGACGACGGCGCTGAGCTGACCGGGGAACAAGTGCGAGATGCAATCGGTAATTTGACGGATGATGCCATTACATCCGTAGCCAAGGCCGATTTTTTGACAGCGCTCGCTAACAAGGGTGAAACGACTGCAGAGATAACGGTATTTGCGAGCGAACTACGCGACATGGCGCTGCCTGTTCCGATGGATAACGAGACGCGGGGACGCGAGATTCTTGATGTATGCGGTACCGGCGGCGACAAACTTGGGACATTTAATATCTCAACCACAGTAGCGATTATCGCCGCGGCAGCCGGAGTAACGGTAGCAAAGCACGGCAACCGCGCCATCACATCAAAATCTGGAAGCGCCGATGTTTTGGCTGCCCTAGGTATCCCAACAGAACTAACACCTAAACAGGTAGCGACTCACTTACATGATCACCAGTTCGCATTCTTATTTGCACCCGGGTATCATCCAGCATTCAAACATATCATGCCGGCTCGCAAACTGTGCGCCGAACGGGGCCAGCGCACTGTGTTCAACTTTCTTGGACCACTACTCAACCCAGCCCGGCCTACTGCACAGTTGATCGGGGTACCCAAGGGCGAATTGTGCGAACCGATCGGGCGAGTGCTGCAATCGATCGGCATCCGGCGAGGCATGGTTGTCAACGGTCGCGTGGGTGATGACGCAATGGATGAACTCTCGACACTTGGCGAAAACACCGTAGCAGAGTTTTATCAGGATCGCGGCTTCAGTATCAGCCGTGACGAGCCAGAACTATTTCCACTACAACCGGCCACACTCGACGACCTCAAGGGCGGTGATGCAGCAGAAAACGCGGCGATGATTCGAGCAATCCTCTCCGGCGATGACCGCGGACCCCGTCGGGATGCCGTCCTACTCAACGCTGGGTACGCGCTATTCGTCGCCGCCAAAACCAACTCCGCTCTCGAGGGTTGGGAACTGGCCGGCTCGGTTATTGACGACGGCACCGCTCTGCGAAAACTTAAGGAATTGACAAGCGTTTAGACGCAGTTTCCTCTCTCAATGGCTGCATTCAATGCAAAGAATTTCACGGTCATCATTGGGATCCCGGTTTTTTTAGTGGCTGGCGCGGTGTCACTGTTTTTCTTAGACCCAAGCAAGTNCATATTCTTCCCCAAATGCGCCTTTAATATGGCAACCGGCTACTTCTGTCCCGGTTGCGGCTCCTCACGGGCGCTGTATCAGCTGACACATGGCAACGTACTTGAAGCTCTAAGGCTTAATCCCGGGGTGATTTTCCTGCTTGTTATGGGTGTGATCGACTTCGGACGATACATTCGTTCGGTAAAAATTTCGCAACCATTTTATACACTNTTCGCAAACCTTTGGCTAGTCATCGGCTTAGTCGTTGGGATGTTGCTTTATGCCGTCGCACGCAACCTGCCGTGGACACCGTTCACCGGGCTGGCCCCATAAACCGATTCCCAGTTTAAGAACACTCCAGTTTTATCTCGCTTGACCAATCGCTTGGCCGTTTGAATAGGCACGTGCCAAGGGAATACAACCTAAAGCCTTTCCGCGAGCCGATTGAGCTAAACATAGACTACGAATCGGAACTCAACGCACAGCAACTCGCAGTTGTCACTGCCACGCCAGGGCCGGCGCTGGTGTTGGCCGGCGCTGGTGCCGGCAAGACACGCACACTTACCTATCGTGTGGCATACCTACTCGAACAGGGAATTCCAATCGACCGCATCCTCTTGCTGACCTTCACCAACAAGGCAGCGAGAGAGATGATGGACCGCGTCGCAGACCTGATTGGCGGCAATACGACGGGACTTTGGGGCGGGACTTTCCACTCGGTCGGACACCGCGTGCTGCGGCAGCACGCCGAAGCAATAGACTATCCGAAGTCATTCACAATCATGGACCGCGACGACGCCAAAACTCTAATGAGCGCCGCGATAGATGATGCTGGAATCGACACTAAGTCGGTTCGCTTCCCTAAGCCGGATCTCGTCTGCGACATTCTGTCGATGTCGCTCAATACCGGGCTGCCGCTCGGCCAGGTTATGGAAGAAAGGTACTCCTACTTCGACACACTCACCGATGAAATAGGCAGAGCACACGCCGCCTACTCCAATCGCAAGGCGGCTAACGGAGTGATGGACTTCGACGATTTACTTATCCAGTGGCTGCGCCTGCTTCGGAAGAACAGCGAAGTGCGCGAACTGTTCCAAGCACGTTTCCAATTCATTCTTGTCGACGAATATCAAGACACAAATCAGGTGCAATGCGAACTGATCGACCTGCTCGGCGGGCGACACCACAACATCATGGCAGTCGGAGACGATTCTCAAAGCATCTACTCTTGGCGCGGCGCGAACTTTCGTAACGTACTTGAATTCCCCAACCGACATGATGGCACACAAGTATTCAAGATCGAGACTAATTACCGCAGCACGCCGGAGATTCTCGACTGCGCAAACGCTGTCATCGCCGGCAATCCAAGGCAGTTTAACAAAGTGCTCTCACCGGTACGCGATCCCGGCATGAAGCCTGCACTCGTCTGCTGCAACGACGCCAATCAGCAGGCGGAGTTCATCGCGCAACGAGTGCTCGAGTTGCGCGATGAAGGCATCGCACTGGAGGCAATGGCTGTTCTATACCGTTCACACTTTCACGCGCTTGAATTACAGATGGAGTTCACGCGGCGAAATATCCCCTTTGTGCTCACGAGTGGCATCCGGTTTTTTGAGCAAGCACACGTCAAGGATGTCGCTGCATACCTGAAACTCCTCGTCAATCCCGCAGAAGAATTGGCGTTTAAGCGCATTGTATTAATGTTGCCTGGAGTAGGGGCCAAGTCGGCGGCCAAGTTATGGATCGAATTGACCACGCACCTAAGTAAAAAGTCTGACTTGGCTAAAGCACTTTACGATATCGCAGGCCACGCGCCGAAAAAAGCCCAACTTGGCTGGGATCAGTTGGCCGAAACAGTAAGACAACTCGAAGACGAACAATCCAAGGGTCCGGGTCATCTTATCCGCATGGTTGTTGCCGCCGGATATGAAGATTATCTGCAGGAAAAGTTCCCTAACTACTATAGTCGTATTGAGGATATCGAACAGGTGGCCGGTTTTGCAGAACAGTACGACACCACTGAAGCGTTCCTCAGCGAAGTAGCATTACTAACCAACCTAGATACCGACACGGGCCGCGACCGTAACGCTGACCAGGAACAGATCCGACTCTCGACCATTCACCAAGCCAAGGGACTTGAGTTCGAGGCCGTGTTCGTAATGATGTTATGTGACGGAATGTTTCCTTCGAACCGTGCAATCGAGAGCCCTCAAGGTGAGGAGGAGGAACGCCGGCTGTTTTACGTCGCCGTGACACGTGCAAAAACAGAACTATACCTTTGTTACCCACTCCTGCGATTCATGCACGGATCAAGCGGAGAGACGATGCAGCAACGATCCCGCTTTCTCGACGAAATCGATAAAGAACTCATAGAAGAATGGAATCTGCAGAGCTTCGATCCCTATAGCTGACGATTGGTCTTACGCCGTTTCTTCTTANGGAGGCCATTGTTTAGTTGACGGTTTACGGCGTTCAGATAGGCCTTGGCACTCGCCTCGATAATGTCGGTGCTTGCGCCCTTGCCCGTGACAAGTTCACCCTCGCCAAAGTCGACCTTCACACTCACCTCGCCCAGCGCGTCCTTTCCTTGCGAAACAGCACGNATGGAATAATCCTTCAAGCTTCCACGTGTCTCGGTAAGCCGGTCAATCGCCTTTAGTGCAGCGTCCACTGGACCGTCCCCAACTCCGGCATCTTCAAGCACGGTCTCCTTTTTGGAACGTCCACTGGCTGCCCTCCTTAGCCGCACAGTAGCAGTAGGAACCGTGTGATTGCCGCTGGTAACGTTGAGATACTCCATTACCCATGTCTCAGGCACCTTGGTCATTTGGCCATCAACTAATGCGCCAAGNTCATCGTCNTACACGAACTTTTTCTTGTCACCGACTTCCTTAAAACGGCTAAAGACACTNGTAACCTCGTCATCAGTCAACTTGAATCCTAGATGTCGCAGACGCATCGCCATCGCTGCCCGGCCGCTGTGTTTGGTCAATGGCAGTTCAGTCTGGCCCCAGCCGACATCTTCAGGATCCATGATTTCATATGTCTCGCGTTTCTTAATAATACCGTCCTGATGAATGCCGCTCGAGTGTGCGAAGGCATTCTCTCCGACAATCGCCTTGCTACGCTGCACTGGCAATCCGCTCATCCGTGCAACCAACTTCGAGGCCTTCACAATCTGCTTAGCCGCCACGCCGCAGGTGTAGCCAGTGAACACGTCGCCACGCGTCTTGAGCGCCATTACAACCTCCTCAAGTGCGGCATTGCCCGCTCGTTCGCCGATGCCGTTCACCGTGCACTCAACCTGTCTCGCGCCGGCCTCGACTGCAGCGAGTGAGTTGGCGACGGCAAGACCCAGATCGTTGTGACAATGCACACTTATGACCGCCTTGCCAGACCGAAACTCTGGCACGGAGCCATGTAGGTACCCAATTAGCTCACCAAACTGGTGCGGCACAGCCCAGCCGACGGTGTCAGGGATATTTACCGTCGTGGCCCCAGCATCAACGGCTGCCTGACACACTTCGACGAGGNAATCCGGCTCGGTNCGNGAGGCATCCTCAGGAGAAAACTCGACATCGGTAACAAACTTACGAGCACGCTTCACTCCATCGACAGCGAGCTTGATGATCTGGCTCTGCGCCTTGCCGAGTTTAAACTCACGATGAAGCTTTGAAGTCGCAAGAAATACATGAATGCGTCCCTTTTTNCCGGCTGGCGCAACCGCCTTGCCGGCCGCCTCGATATCNCTCGGTACGCAGCGGGCAAGGCCAGCGATAGTTGGTCCNGTGATTTCCCTGGCAATGGTATTAACTGCGGTGAAATCGCCCTCACTGATCACAGGAAAACCGCCCTCAATTACGTCCACCTTCAGCCGGGCCAATTGACGTGCAACCTCAAGCTTCTCGCGCAGCGTCATAGAGGCGCCAGGGCACTGTTCACCATCACGAAGNGTCGTATCAAAAATGAGGATCCGGTTTTTTTTCATATCGCTATCTTTAAGTTCGGACGGTTCAACAAAAAACCCCGTTGCCACTGGCAGCGGGGCTTACGAAATTCTTGNTAACAAGTTCAAATCACAGCCGCCCGGACTCTTCCCAGAAGCGTCAGACCTAGCAGTCGTTGGAGGCTAAAACTCGCCATCGCGGCGCAAACTAGCGGCGGCACTAGACCAAGTCAACCGGTTTTTCAAAAAACCACCGAGGGAACAAATTGATACAAAAAGATAGTTTTAAATATATAGACATAGAAGACTGCAAAGTAAGAAAGCCGAAAAATCACCATAGATCAAATGGCGTTCACTCATCTCCATCCCCATCGCCTGGATCTCCGACGAGAGTGATTAGCACGGTTTCTGCAGGGTTCGCCTTTGAAACGATNCTGTCAGGGCCCCAACCAGACCAACCCTGCTTACCNGGTGATTCCGGATCGCTATCGATTACCGCAATACCTAGACCAAAAACGAAGCCATGCTGAAGANCCTCGGCACCGACTGCTTCCGGCGAAAACCATAGCTCATAAACCGTCGTACCAGTATTGGGCTCTCCCAACCCATCCGAAGCAAGGGTATTTTGCGTACGACAAATTACAGCATCAAAACCACCCTCACCCATGATCTGATTGGCATGCCCCACCACGGAGCCTCTAATGGTACTGGCCATCGTATCACGATTATAAACGAAACGATTCTCGAGATATGGTTCAACGAGAGCGAAAACGTAATCTCCAATAATCTCGCTCCGTTCGGAGTCGGTTAACAATAACCGCACCGAGTCTCCCTGATCGGGATCCTCTTTGGTGTGATGATGGAGATCATCCTCAACCTGAATTGTAATCTGGACGCCTTCGTTGTTCCAACCAACAGCGATGGAAGTAACATGATCCCTCCAACCGCCCCACTTACCATCCCCTACCTCAACAAATTGAGCATAGGAAATATCTTTTGGGGTGAAAATTCCTTTACCCCTTTGGCCTTCCTCAACCACCTCAAAGCCAGGGTTAACCACGAAGTTTCCCTCAACCCACTCTTCAGCGATGCCGTCGAGAGCGCCATCAACCCGCCCTGCTTGGTGCGACACGTAGTCGGGATTGATTCGGTTGACCGGCGGGTCGATTGGAATCGTATATGGCTGAAGTCGGAAGAATTGCCGATCGTACCGGGCAAGTCGATTTTCCCTGTAGGTAAAAGGCGGACGGGCAGTATCAAAGACCTTTATCATCCGCCAACGGATCAAGTCGCTAGAGGCCTGAAGCTGGAAAAGTCTTGAATCAACCCGCTTTTTTCGATTAAGGAACCCGTAGTTTCCGGAAACCAGAGCACTGGCCTCAAGTCGGAACCGCGTGTCATACTCGTAGTGTGTAAGATATAGATATTCGAGTAACACCTCCATTACGCCAGTGTGGCCGAAGAAAACTGCTACATCCATCGGTGTCTCCCTAGCTTTATCGCGTGTATTGATGTCCGCACCATGAACCAATAGCAGCTGCACAACCTCAATGAAACCACCGGCAGCAGCGAAGTAGAGCGGCGTCGCCTGGTCGTCGTCACGACGGTTGACGGCAGCACCATGAGCCAGTAGCAGTTCGGCGATCTCAAGGTGGCCGTATTCAGCCGCATAATGCAGCGCTGTCTTACCTGTCCAGTCATCCACAGTGTCAATATTTGTTCCACTGTCGATATGGACACGGACAGTAGCAATGTCGTTGCGCCAACTGGCAGCTGCCCAGATCGGCAACTCTGGTGCAGCGTGCGCGGAAAAACTCCAACACAACGTTAGAAAAAGTGGCAAACGGCTGAAGGTCCTGAACATTGGCCGCGCACCGTTTAACCGGACTCGCCACTGCCGACCAGCGAAATCGCCCGTTTCGGGCGGCCTTGCACCGACTAGAGGCTTGGCCTACCCTTCTTCCACTCGATTTTCTTCGACATGAAACGCCTGATTCAATCGTTCGCCTGCTTCGGCTTAATCGCTGGTTTCCTCCCACAGTCGGCACTTGGACAGACCCAAGATAATGACCTAGTTACTAAGTACGACCACGGACCGGTGACAGAACGACTCGATCAAGTGATCAACGCCTTGGCCAAGCTCTCCGACGCCTTGGCCAAGCTAGAAATAGCCAACAGCGAAAGCGCCAAGGAGGATGTGTTCAAGACCACCTCCAAAAATATGAGTAACCTTAACACCTCGATCGAGGTGCTGGCGAACCAACTCAAATCCCAATCGAAAACACAAAGGCAAAAGGCTCAAACAGCAAACAAGATGTCCAAGCTGCTTGAAAAGCTCGTAACCCTGCAAGAGAACGCCGCGGACCGTGCCGAACAGCCTGTACCCGAGGTCAAGTGGGAATATAAGTCGATCTTTGGCGACAGCCGTGTCGCGCTTGAGGAGGAGATGAATCAGTTTGGTCAGGACGGCTGGGTATTTTTNAATATTACCACGTTTGGCCGAGGCAACGCGGCATTCGCCCGTCGGCCCGTTCGATGAAGATGCGTATCAATCAAACATTGACCTCCCTTTGCTGAAATCGTTCACTACCCGTTTTCATTACATGCCAGAATCTGGATCCGTTATTGAAGCCGAACCGGCCGCCAACCGTGCCGCAGAAACCCCCAGCGACAGCGACGTGGTCGTGATCGATGAGTTGCGCGCCANCCATGACCGTATGAAGGCCGAGATGGCAAAAATTATCATCGGGCAGGACGAAGTTGTTGAGCGATTGCTCATTTGCATCCTGTCGCGTGGCCATGCATTGTTGATGGGCGTACCTGGACTAGCCAAAACACTCATGGTGAATTCACTCTCAAAGGTGATGTCTCTGGACTTCAACCGCATTCAATTCACGCCCGATCTAATGCCCTCTGACATCACCGGCACCGACATCCTGCAGGAGACTGTCGAGGGACGTCGCGAGTTCGAGTTTGTCAAGGGGCCGATTTTCGCCAATATCATACTTGCCGACGAGATCAACCGCACGCCGCCCAAGACACAGTCTGCGCTGCTCGAAGCGATGCAGGAGCATCATGTCACCGTTTCCGGCCGTATTATGTCGCTGCCAGAGCCGTTTTTCGTTCTCGCAACACAGAACCCCATCGAGCAGGAAGGCACCTATGCACTGCCAGAAGCNCAGCTCGACCGCTTCATGTTTTTTGTCGAGGTCGAGTACCCGGATCGCGACGAAGAGCGCCGCATTGCCCGCGAAACCACTGGTNTAGCAACGATAGAAATCACGTCGCAAGTCACCGGTGAACAGATTCTCAAATANCAGGAACTCGTCGAACGTGTACCTGTACCAGATCATATTTATGACCTAGCGGTAGATCTTGTGCGCGCCACTCGCCCCGCCTCGGATGACGCCCCAGATTTTTGTAAAAAACTTGTTTCTTGGGGAGCCGGACCGCGTGCGGTTCAGTATCTCATTCGAGGAGCCAAAGCACGNGCGGTTNTGCACGGCAGCTACCTAGTGCGTCAGGAGGATCTCGAAGCAGTCGCCCACCCCGTCCTAAGGCATCGCATCATAACCAATTTCCAGGCACAGGCCGAGGGAACANGCAGCACGGTGATCGTGGACCGGTTGCTCNACCAATTCCGCGACGCCAGTGCCTGAGCAGAACGCGCAACCACTTATTGAGGCCGAAGTTGTCGGCCGCCTCATGGGCCAACCGCTACTNGCGCGATTCCCTATGGAAGGTAGTGTTTCCGGTCACCACCGCAGCCCGCACCGTGGCTCGAGCGTCGAGTTCGCCGAGTATCGCAACTACGTCCCTGGCGANGACATCCGTCGACTTGACTGGCGAGTTTTTGCCCGTAGCGACCGTTACTACCTCAAGGAATTCGAGGCGGAGACCAACCTACGCTGCCATCTCGTGCTCGATTGTAGCGGCTCGATGGGTTTCGCTAGTGAGCACGGCTCGCGGTTTGACTATGCCAAACGCTTGGCCGCCACAATAAGCTACCTTGTTATCAACCAAGGNGATGCCGCAGGACTTCTCCACGTCAATGACAAAGAAGCTCAAGAGATTCCACCACGCCGCAACGCCTCCCATCTGCAGGTCATTCTCGACGCACTTGGCCAAGCACAACCCACTGGCAGGACAAAACTCGTACAGATGCTGCATGAACTGGCCGANAAGGCACGCCGCCGCGCACTCGTGGTCATCATATCTGACTGCTTTTGTGACGGCACCGAATTAAAGGACGCGCTGCAGCATCTGCGCTTCCAAAAACACGACCTCGCCCTGTTTCATCTGCTCGATCCGCTGGAGCTGGATTTCGAGTTCGATCGACCGGTGCGATTCGTAGATATGGAGAGCTCGCATTCGGTCGTCACCGAGCCGGCTACCGTCCGNGCCGAATATCATGCCCAACTAAAACNTTTTCTTGAGAAGCTCAGAAATGACTGCCACGAATTCAATGCCGACTACCGCCGCGTGATGACAGATCAAGCTTATGACCAAGTGTTAGCCGATTTCCTCGCCGAACGCGCCCGACACGCCACACGAAGCTGACCGCAGAATGTTTCTGGAGCCCTTCATCTCAAGTTTATTGGGCAACCTGCTACTGGGCAGCTTTCTCCTTTCGCTGCCGGTCTTAATTCATCTTATCAACCGTATGCGGCATCGGCCGAGGCAGTGGGCGGCAATGCAATTTCTTCTCGCCGCCACGCGCAGCTCCACGAGTCATGCCAAGCTGCGTAATCTGCTCATTTTGCTGATGCGCATGTTGGCTGTATTAGCTCTATTCGTGTTCCTTCAGCGCCCGCTTGTCGGGGGCTGGATTGGCTGGGCACTCGGAGGCGCGCCAGATGTCATCCTGCTGCTTGTCGATCGTTCCGCGAGCATGGAGTCGCGCGTCACAGGAACGGACGAGTCACGCCGCGAATATGCGCTGAGGATGCTGGCCGATGCCGCAGGAGAGTTTGAGCACTCCAGCCACCTAGTTCTGCTCGACAGCGCCACACGCCAAGCGGTGGAGATCCCAAGCGCCTCGTCGTTGACCGAACTGCCCAACACGAAACCNACTGACACTNCGACAGACATNCCAGCCATGTTACAGGCCGCCCTTGACTGGCTAATCGAGAACCAAGCCGGCACTGCGGAGATTTGGGTTGCATCCGACCTTCAAGCAAGCAACTGGCAACCTGATGATCCTCGNTGGGAAACGCTTGTCACGGCATTCGATTCGCTNCCACAAACAGTCCGCTTCCGTCTGTTGAGCACGACGCAGGCCTCACCTGGAAACGCCTCTATCTCGATCAACCAGCTTTCTCGACAACCGGACTCAGGCGGAGATGAGGTGCGACTTTCCGTCGATCTCAAGCGNGACCAGTCGGATCCAGGCACAGCTAGGATCACCCGTACGCTAAATGGGGTNGCTACCGAGCTCGAGACCAGAATCACCGGGCAATCGACCCGCTGGCGACATCACTTCGCGGTCGGCGACCAGAAGGGCGGATGGGGCAAACTCACTTTACCGGCCGACGGCAACCCACGTGACAATATCACCTACTACCGCTATAGCGACGACCACTCGCCGGAGGGCATAGTTNTCACTGACAGTGGGCTAGGACCTTTATGGCAGGCAGCCGCATCTGCAGGAGGGCCAGATGGACGCATTCCAGCCAAACGCATCGCGCCGGCAGATGCGGCGCCAGTCGATCTTCGCAATGCCACGCTCGTNGTCTGGCAAGCAAAGCTGCCGGAGGGCGAAATTGGCGAGGCGATTCAAAAGTTCGCTAAAGAAGGTGGCCGTGTCATTTTTTTTCCATCTGGCGAAACAAGCACAGCACGTTTTGCCGGCCTAGGTTGGGGTGAAAAACAAACCGAAAGCGAAAACGGCTTTGTAGTCGGCCGTTGGGATGAAAANCAAGGGCCTCTAGCCAATACTGACGAAGGATTGAGGCTACCATTGGCACAACTCGATGTACGTCAACGGCAACAGATCGTCGGNCAAGCGGCTGTGCTGGCTGCGTTCGACGACGGCCAACCACTGCTTGTCCGTCAAGCGANAGGCAAAGGAGAGGTATACTTTTGCGCTACGCTACCGCTGCTGACATGGTCAGGGATGGGCGACGGCCATGTCTTCGTCCCGATGCTGCAGCGCCTACTAGCTGCCGGAAGCCGTCGGCTTCAACGCGACACCGTTGCCGATTGCGGACAAGTTGGTGCGGGCGATTTGCAGCTTGAGTGGATATCTGCCGAAAACGATCAACGCGGNGATCTCCAGACACAGGCCGGCNTCTACCGATCTGGCGACCGTTGGCTAGTTGTTAACCGCCCAACTGCCGAAGACGAATTTGATCGGGTAGAAGATGCGACTGTCGCAAAGCTGTTTGGCACGCTGCCATTTCAACTTTTTCAGGCGCAGCNTGANGACACAGTATTGCAAGGCGAGATCTGGAGAATGTTCCTATTTCTGATGCTGCTCGCGCTTCTGATCGAAGCTTGGCTCATCCGACCTAGCCGAGTGACAGAAGACTCACAGCCCAACCCGCAACCCGCAACCACATGATTAACTGGTCCTTTACAGATTCGTTCGGACTTATTCTCGCCGGAATAGGCGTGGTTGCGCTAGCTGGCTGGCTGGGCTGGATCAACTGGCACCNCAATGGCCGNCGCGGCAAAATCGCCCTACTTGAGGCATTGCGATTCGTAGCGGTAATAATGCTTGCATTCACGATNCTGCGCCCGGAGTTACTCCGGCAAATCCAACGCACCGAGACACCGCANGTAGTGATCCTTAACGATGCCTCCGGAAGCATGCAGACCCGCGATGTAGTCAGCACAAACAACATCATCACGCGAACGGACTGGCTCAAGGAGCAAACCAAGCGNGCCTATTGGACACCACTCGAAGCCGACTCAGAGGTGTTGAGCGGGGAATTTGCCGCGCCGCCTGATGTAGGCGAAACGAACGCGATTCGCCAAGCAAGCGAAATAGGGACCGACCTGAGTAGCGCACTTGNCTCNGTTCTAAGGCAGCAGAAAAACCTCAAGGCCGTGCTGCTGCTAAGCGACGGCGATTGGAATCTCGGNACATCCCCCATTGGTGTGGCCACTCGATACCGAGACGAGGGTATCCCGGTCTACAGTATCGTCACAGGGCAGGATGAGCCGATTCCCGACCTTGCGATGGATGAGGTTTCAGCTCCGGCTTACGGGCTGTTCGGAGAACAGATCGCCATCCCTTACACCATCCAAAGCCATCTGCCACGTGATGTCGCAACCGAGATCCGGCTGATGAACGGCACCGAACAACTGGCCTCAAAAAAAGTTACCTTCCCGGCTAACAGCAGGTTCCGCGACTCAATCATGTGGTATCCTCGCGAAGTCGGTGAATTCGACCTCCGGCTGGAATTCCCGATCGAAAAAGATGAGCAACTGAAGGACAACAATACGGCGGCATTTCATATCGCCGTGCGAGTGGTTAAGCTAAGCGTGCTGGTCGTTGACTCGCAACCGCGCTGGGAATACCGATTCCTTCGTAATGCCCTAGCCCGCGATCCCGGTGTTGACCTAAGCTGCATCCTGTTCCATCCGAATATTGGTCTAGGTGGAGGACGCGACTATCTCTCCACATTCCCCGGCTCACGCGAGATGCTCACGCGCTACGACGTAGTGTTCCTTGGAGACGTCGGTATCGGCAAGGGACAGTTGAGCGAGAAGGATGCAGAACTAATCAAGGGCCTTGTCGAACAGCAGGGCAGCGGTCTGGTATTCATGCCCGGCCGCCGAGGTAACCATCTATCGCTGATTGACAGCCCTCTGAATGAGCTTTTGCCTGTCCTGCTTGACAGCACCAAACCCACAGGCATCGGCCTACAAAACGAATCGGTCCTCACGCTCTCAAATCGTGGCCGTGGCCATCTGCTAACGCGCTTCGATGCCGACGAAATGGTGAACGACCAAATCTGGAAAATGCTACCCGGGTTCTACTGGTCAACCGGGGTGACCAAAAGCCGGCCGGGTAGCGAAGTGCTCGCTGTACACTCTGAGTTGCGCAATCAGTTCGGCCGCATCCCGCTACTAGCCATCCGTGACGCCGGCCGGGGTAAGGTCTTATTTA
>PBKH01000032.1 GCA_002721375.1 Verrucomicrobiales bacterium | reverse complement strand
AGATCCAAACACTTTTTCTTTGTACCTTAAATTCCTTCCATCCAGCGGTATGGATTTATTGTTTATCTCACNTGCTCTTTCTTCTTTAAGTTGCTTTTTCCTCTTGCCCCACTTGTCTTCAATTGCATTTTGNGCGTCTAGCTTNGAAAGATTGTCNCCGCTTATCTGATCTCCCAAAATGCTNAAGGATAATTGACTTCCTTGAGCGACTTCCANTGTTCGNGNTGAAAAGCTAGGGANGGNCATNTCAACGGAAAAGCTTGCGGATGCCAGCTTGTTGTAACCGTCATTTTCCAAGAAANANAAATTATATTCGCCTATCCATAATTCATCAAAAACCAACTCGCCTGAATTCTTGCCATCAAGATAACTCCACCTTAGAGAAGACACTTCACCTGGAATTTCCCCTTTCTTATAAATCGCAATCCAGTCTTTTTGATTGCCCGGCCCTCCCGAAAAAGAAACCGATATCTTTTCATCACTCTTATATGACGCTTTTGACAACTCTACACTTGATGGCAACTGTGGTTCCATTACCTCAAAAGGAGTTGAATCCAAAATATTATAACCATCATTAGCTAGAAAAATAACTAGATACTTCCCGGCCGGAAGCCCGTCTACAAAAGTCAACGTACCGTTTACCAATCCCGCGCCCGGAGTCCGTGCACCCCCAACATAGGACCAATCGATGCTGCTGGTCTCACCACGTGGCATGAGGCTAATCCAATCCGAAGGGTCACCAGGGCCGTTGGTGAAATTAACCGTGATGGACTCACCCGGCGAGTAACTCAAACGATCGGGAGATACGCCCGGGGAGTCGGCCAAAGTGAAAGCCGCGGCATCGGCAATCTGAATGTAACTGTCATTCTTAAAGAATCTGGCTACATATTGACCTGCCGGAAGCGTATTGACGAAATTAACAGAACCATTAGCCAGGCCATTGCCAGCTTTGTCGGTGCCGTTGACATAGACCCAAGCCAAACTGCCTTCTTCGCCAGGCGTCATATCCGTACGATATATGCCAATCCAATCACTGGGATTACCCGGCCCATCACTGAAACGAACCGTAATCCGGTCGCCTATTATATAGCGGTCCTTTTCCGCAACCAAACTGGGAAGCTTATCTTCAAGCTCATCGCCTGATGTTACAGCTATATTGTCGATCGCCCACCAATTATCGTGCCCTTGATAACTCCAAGTAACAACTGCAGTTTTCGCACCCTTGGGATTGTTCAACTTTAGTGTGATTGTTTCGTCAAGGACAGACGGTTCTCGCGAAGGAAGCTCAAGCAGAGTAACGGGTTCTCCATCATCATAGGCCACCATTACCCGTGAACGCGCAGAGTCGAAAAGTTTGATATTGACGTTATCGATGTAATGTTTCTGGTGTGCGCCACCTGTTCTTGCAGCAAACAGGAACTGTGCAGCCTCAATCGGATTGAGGTCGATCGGCGCATCCTTGATCACATCGTGTCCCCTGAAATGTACCGTTGCCTTCCCATCGACAACTCTTATATTGACGTCAGTCCAATTTGACTTGTCCCACATCATAACGAATTCGCCCTCCTCATTGACAAATTTTTCTTTGTCGAGGGCACCGGTTTGTCCATGAAATTTTTGAATCGCGATTGATTTTTTGCCATTGAAAATCTCAATCGCAGGGGCCTCGCCTCCTCCAGAGTCCCAAGCATCAAAACAAACGCGAAACGCAGCATCGGAAAAACCCTCCTCTGCAGGGTATGTTTTGTTTGGCAAATTATTCCCAATACTAACACTAAGACCGTCCGCCGGACGCTTAGTCCCACCACCCATGAACATCCGAAAACTTATTTCAAACTCGTTAAATGCAGCACCATTTGAGAAGTCCTCAATAAGCATGCCACCGCTCTGCGCGTAAACAGCGTCGGTTAATTTGAGGATACCGTTTAGCTTTAACCAAGGCCAAGCTCCACCGGTCTTGAAATACTGCATCGCCAGTGCCGCAGAACCGGCTATGGACACCCCTTCACCGACATCATCCCCTTCGAAATTCTCCTCGAATGATGCAAACACCCGACTTTTGTTAGCTCCTCTCCAACTCGAATCATAGTTCAACATGAGCGAATCAGGCTCCGCTCCCGCAATGTTGATTCGGGGTGTCTCCATGGTGGCACTGAATTGAGCATTTCCTCCATTACTCATGTGGGCCGAGTCAGCAACGGCAATGGCCCCTATGCCCTTAGTAAATCGCTCCCGTTCAGGACCTGCTGTCATATGCCAAGAAACTGGATCCATAAATGTCCAACCATTGAATTCAGGAGCAACCGGCACGTGATTCTCTCCCCTCAGCATTTCCCAGCCCGAAGGAGGTGTTGCTGTCCAGTCAGTCCCATCTCCAATTCCCTCACCAACCCAAGGTCCAAGTTGGAGGCTATCGAAGTCTTCCACAAAATAAGTACCCTTGGGAAGTTTGACTAATAGGTTTGCAGGGGCACTTGTTACCTGTCCTCCAGAGTTGCTGACCATCACAACGTATTCCCCTGCATTGGAAGGATGTAATTCAGACAGCGTTAAAGTGTTTCCAGTACTATTAAATACCCTATTTCCATTATGAAGCCAAAAATAGTTAATAGGTTCAGTTCCCTCCGCTTCAATGCTCAGCGTAACAGTATCTCCGAGCGGCGCGTCCACCCCATTTGGCTGAGTCACAATCCGCACCGGTTCAATCACGCTAACCTTAACGGCTTTCGATTCAGTACTACCTGCGTCGTTGTGTACACTCACTGTGTAATCACCCGCGGCAGCTGGAGCAACCCTGATCAAAGAAAGCACCGAATCGGTTGCCCCTAAAAGAGCCACACCGTCTTTGCTCCATTGATAAGCCAACGGCTCGCTTCCCGTTGACTTAACTTTTAATTTCACGGACTCCCTTTCCAGGACAGACTGGTGCCCGGTGAGGTGCGTAATTGTTGGCGGCAGAATCACTACAAGCTCAGCAACACGACTCTTCACCGACCCGGCTTTGTTAGAGGCTACGATGTGGTACATTCCCGCATCCTCAGCTTGCACTTGATTCAAATGGAGAGTGCTGTCATTACCACCCTCCATCGGCTCGCCGTCATGATACCAAGTATAGGAAATTGGCCCGGTACCCTCGACCTCTATCCCCAAGGTTATCGATTCACCAACACTAACATTACCTCCATCCGGCTGGACAACGATATTCAACGCCTCAATTACCTCAATATTCACCACCCTCGACTCCGCTTGGCCAGCGGCGTTGCTCACTGTCACTGTATAATTCCCTGAATCAATTGCCGTTACATTGACCAAGGACAGTATCTCGGCGGTTGCCCCATCTATCAACTCTCCATCGCGGCTCCACTGGTAAGTCAATGGCTCGCTGCCGGTTGCCGTTACACCCAACTCAATACTTTTCCCTTTGTTCACTGTAAGCGGATATGTCAACCGTGTAATCTCCGGGCGTAACAACACTATCAGCTCAGCAATTTCACTGATTACCGTGGCGCTGGAGTTTTGAACTATAACATTGTAACTTCCTGAGTCTGTTTCCTGCGCGTTGGCTATACGCAGGATGCTGTCCGTGGCGCTCTCGACCAATTCTCCATCATGATACCAATAGTAACTTATTGGTTCTGTTCCCTCAACAACCACTTCTAGTGTAACGGCATCACCGACATTGACACTGCTTCCCTGGGGTTGAGTTACAATTCTAATCGGCTCGACCACCTTTACTGTCACGATCCCAGACTCCGCTTGCCCGGCAGCGTTGCTCACTATTACCGAATAATCCCCTTCGTCGAAAAAGCGTACCTTGTCCAGTGGCAATCTAGAGTTTGTGGCCTTATTGATCGGCACACCATCCTTACTCCATTGGTAACTAAACGGCTCATAGCCAGACGCATCGACCGACAATTCAACACTCTCCCCTCCTGTAAGTACAAGTGACTCCGTCAAACGGGTAATCTGTGGAGGTGCCATCACAGTGAGGACTGCCCCCTCACTAAAAGTGATACCTGTTGGATTTCTGACCAGAACATTGTAAAGACCCGAATCCCGCACATCCAAATCAGTCAATTGCAGTGTGCTTCCTGTCCCACCCTCGACCCACTCATTTTTGAACAGCCAAAAATACTCGATCGGCCCGGTACCCTCGGCCACCACCTCCAATGTTGTCGATGCCCCGGAAACTACGTTCACCGACTGCGGATGCTTTACGATACGGGCCGGCTCGGGCATCGACACAATCACGGAATCAGACACCACCTCCCCTGCAGCGTTGCTAATCGTAACAGTATAGCTGCCAGCCTCAGCCTGAGTCAGATCAAATAAAACAAGTTTCGAATCGGTCGCTCCCTCGACCTTCTTACCGTCCCGACTCCATTGGTAGCTAAGGGGTTCATCGCCAGTCGCCACTACTTCAAGATTAAGCGTATCCCCTTTTAATAAACTCAAAGATTCGCTCAACTTCGTAATCACCGGAGGTAATTCTATAGCAAGAGTCACCGTATCGCTGGTCACGGTTGAACCCCAAGGATAACCACCATTTGAGACGATAACATAATATTCACCTGCATCTTCTTTTTGGACTTCAGGTATAGATAAAATTCTTCGAGTTCCAACCTCAACCGGCTCCCCAGCATGATACCACTGATAAAAGATCGGATCGGATCCTTCCACCGACACGCTAAATTCCACATTCTCTCCCTTCATCGTCTTGACAGCTTCAGGTTGAAGAACAATTTCGGCAGGTTGAGCGGTCGTCGGAGATATGACAGCAAAAGAGATCAACTCGGAATCTCCGGAGTCACCATCGGCACCCGTAACCTTAACCATGTATATTCCAGCATCACCCTGCTGGACATCAGTCAAACTTAGCCCAGGCCCCGTAGCACCCTCAATAGATTCATCATTCTTAGTCCACTGGTAAGATAAAGGTGCAGTACCGACTGCGTTAACTGTCAAATCGATTGAGCCTCCCTCCATTGCCCACTGCCAGTTCGAGATAACCTTGACCTTACCATCAACAATAACCTCACCATTATCATTTTCTAGCATTGATTCTGTTACACCCTTGATTTGTAGTTTAATCACTACAACAAGATCAGCCTCATCACTCGTATCAAAACCACCCCATGGCAGCGTTTCATTTGAAACTTTAACCTTATATTTCCCATCATCTTCAGCGCCCAAACTTTTCAATTTCAATACATTACTGGCAGCATTCTCAATCAGCGATCCATTTCGATACCATTGATATTGAATCGGCTCGGNACCCGCAGCCACCACTTTAAATTCGTAATCATCCCCTGCCTTCACGCTGGCTCCAACCGGCTGTGTCACAATTCTTGCCGCCGGAACGATGATTGAAATAGTCGCTTGCCCCACGAGCCGGTCTTCATGTCTAACGGCAAGCTTGTAGACCCCGGCAGCAACAGTCTCAAGATTGTTAAGGGATAATGCTGAGCTGTTTGCACCATCGATCACCGAATTACCAAGACTCCATTCATATGCCAACGGGGACAACCCAGAAGCCGTGACAGACAAGTCAATGTTGTCCCCTTCGTAAACCGAAATCGAACCTTCGAGTTCCGTTGGAGTTGTGGGTGGCATGACAACAATACTAACGGGGTCGCTCGTCACAGAGGCAACACGGTTGGATGCCACGACATGATAATCTCCCGACGCATCAACCCTTGCCTTGGCCACGCGCAATGTGCTGGCTGTTGCCTGGTCGATCGGAAGATCGTTGTAATACCATTGATAGCTGATTGGCTTGGTACCACTAACTGTAGCAACGATTTCAATGTTGCCTCCTTCCAAGAAAGCACCATCTTGACTCCATTCATTGGCAACCTCATCCCCTATAGCTACATCCAACTTAGCAGAATCCACCTCTGCCTTAGCAGACAAATCCAATCCTTTTGCGTTTGACGATGCAATTAACTCCGTAATGGTAGGCGGCAAACCCAATGACAAATTAGCCGTGTCACTGGTCACCTCCCCGGCGACGTTTGAGACCACCACATAATAATCGCCTGCGTCCTCCGCAACCAATTCAGTAAGCGGCAATGTGCTTCCTTTGGCCTCCGCAACCGACACACTGTTTGCCGTGGAAACTGTATCAGCATAAATTTTGATTTTAAGATCATCAATCCAGTGGGTTTGATTGGCTCCACCGGTGCGGGCAGCAAACAACCATTCCGGCCCCTTCAAAGGTTTCCAACCTGACGGCAACTCTTCGTTGATCACTTCGTGGCCCTTAAAGTTAATCTTTAGCTGACCATCCAAAACTGAGATCTTTACGTCCGCCCATTCTCCCTGGGTCCACATCAACACGTAGTCGCCATTGGCATCCTTAAATTTCGCATCATCCGGTACTGAGGTCACGCCGTTGAAATTCTGGCGTGCCACCATACCCCCTGGCCATATGTCTTTTGCGCCAAAAGATTTAAATTGTTTTACGATCTGCTCCTGGGTCAGTGCAGTACTATAAAATATAGCATCATCAATGACACCGGTAAAACCCATGCCCCCGGACCCCATTAAAGTTCCTTCATGAGTGACAACATGGTCCCATCTATTACCAAAAGCTATATTACCGGAGTGATTGTATAACAAATGAATCCCGGACACTTCGCCAATTTTTTCCCCATTAAGATACCCCGTCAAAGTGCCATCCATATTTCCGCTGGAATCGCCGTCCATAACAAATACCAGATGATAAACCTCATTAACATTAATCTTCGTCTTGACTGCGGTGATGCCATCATCACCGGTTTGGTATAATCTACCGCCCCACTTTTTTTCGGCCCTGTTCCATGCCATCATATGTAAATCTGCTTCAGACTCACTACCGGTCCCGGTAAGGTAAATACTAATACCCCGGACATGGGCACCCTCCTCATATAAGACTTGATGTTGACCGGCAGCAGGCAGCTTTTCAGCCTTGAACCAAAACCCCCAGGTCCGTTCCTCCCAAGGCCCCCTAGTGACATTAATATCCGGGTGATCCTTTACCCTCAGTGCCTGATCCTTTGAACCATCGAAACGAACAGCGCTCCCCGCCCCGCTTGGATTGAGTGCTGGAACACCCAATTCAGGACTATTGACGTAGGTCAACCCAGGATTACCAATTAAGCCAACGCCCCGGTCACCTTCGTCATCGTCTAATGGGATGTATACAGTCGGGCCATCACTGTCAGCCCCCCTCCAAATATCAATCGCAGGTGCTTCGCCACGACCATTATCCCATGTGTCAAAACAAATTCTAATTCCTTCACCCGCGCCTTCCTCTGAATATCGAATTGTGTCAGGAAGATTATGACCAATATTTATACTCAACCCGTCAGCCGGTCGATGGGAAGCCGTATTGTCGTCACTATTGCCGCAGCATGTGCTGTCTGTCATGTAGAGCCGGAAACTAATTTCGAAATCAGTGAAAACTTCTCCTTCGGTAAAATCCGAAACAGTGAAGCCACCATTCTTGCCATTTGATGCCTCGGTGATGTGAAGTGATCCATCCTTGATCTGTGCGGAACCGGCTATGGATGTACCTTCCACCTCCTGGCCGTCATCCCAGTTGGCTTCAAACTCACCCAACACTTTAGGACTCGTACCTTTAAACCATTCGTACTCAAGGCCCGAACCCTCTGCAACCACCTCAAAAGTAAATGACTCTCCTAGGTCCGATTCACCCCCTTGCGGGTGCTTCAAGATGACCGGCGGATCAGCCAAATTAATAGTGACAGCAACCAAGCCAACTCGCTTGCCTCCATTACTGATCGACAACTTNTAATTAGCNTCATCAGATCTCTTAACGTTNCCCAGATCCAATATCGGAGCAGTCGAACCCTCAATTCTTTCTCCNCCCTTGNTCCACTGGTAAGTCAATGTCTNTTTACTCACTGCNGNAACCGACAACTTCACACCATNACCCTCAACCACATTTATCGTCTCAGNCAACTCGGTNACAGCTGGCGGCAGCAATACTGANAGATTTATTTGCTCACTGTATTCCGTCCCTAAATNGTTTGATACAATCACCCGATAATCCGCAGAATCTTCGGCTTTAACATCAGTCAAACGCAGGGTGCTCGCCGTGCCACCCTCAACCGGATTCTCCCCCTTATACCATTTGTAACTCATCGGCTCAGTACCTGTTGCTGTCACAGTCAAATCAACATGATCACCCACGAAAATTGGACCCTCTTTAGCCCACTGGTAAATTGTCGGCTCTTTCGCCTCAACTACAACCTCTGCCTCCGCCGCTAAATCAATTGCTGGACCCTCTCTTGATTTAGTTAACCCAGTAATCTCAGGGGGGGAAATCACAGTTAAAGAAACAGTCTTACTGGTCACCTTGCCTGCAAGATTACTAACCACTACATAATAATCTCCGGCATCATCAGTCTGCACACTGGGCAATTGGAAAACGTTTTGGTCGGCAACCACCGCACCGTTTTTGTACCATTCATAAGTCATCGGCTCGGTGCCTTTTGCGACCACTTGAAAACTATAAGACTCCTTAAGGTTTGCACTGACAGTAGCGCTGCCAACAGTTATTTTCCGAATCTTGTGATTACCGGTATCTGCCACGTAAACATTCCCGAGATCATCCACAACAACTCCTTCTGGCGAACTAAAGTGGGCATCAGCACCAGTGCCATCAGAACTCCCTGCAGTCCCACTTCCCGCCAGCGTGGTTACCACGCCTTCCGAAGTGATCTTCAAAACACGGTGATTTCCTATGTCTGGTACATAAACATTTCCGGAACCATCCACGGTGATATCCACGAACTCCGTGTCCGACTCCACCAGCGTGGTTATCACGCCTTCCGAAGTGATCTTTAGAATTTTTGATTTAAAAGTTTCACCGTCGATGCTTGCAATATATATATTCCCAGAATCATCCACATCAACAGCTAACACAATAAAGAAGCCTATCTCAACCAGCGTGCTTAGAACGCCAGCGGGAGTAATCTTCGAAATACTGTCAACAGTCGAGTCTACAACATAAACATTTCCGGAACCATCCACGGTGATTGCACTCACGTTCATCAAGTCCTGCTCCATTAGCATGGTTACCACACCTTCCGGAGTGGTCTTCACAATTTTTCCTACAAAAAAATCATCATCCCCCTCGATGCCTCCAACATATATATTCCCAGAATCATCCACAGCAGCATTATCAAGAAACCACTCCGAAAAGAGATCTACCTCTGCCAGCGCGGTTACGATGCCATCCGAAGTAATCTTCCGAATTTTTTTATTGATGGAATCTACCACATAAATATTCCCCTTTCCATCTACGCCAATGCCTCTCGGCTCATTAAACTGTGAATCGACCCCGCTGCCATCAGCATCACCCTTTGTCCCACTCCCCGCCAGTGTGGTGACCACGGCACCACCTGCATCTCCTCCTGGCTGTTTCACAATTACAGGGGGNTCGGCCAAATCAATAGTAATTGCAACCAAACCGGCAAGGCCTTCTTTACTACTTATTGTTAACTTGTATTCTGCCTCATTTGCAGCACCGACACTGCCAAGATTTAANATTGTGNAGTTTGCNCCATCAATNGGAACCCCATCCTTACTCCATACGAAATTATATTTATGATTATGTTTGGTTTTTGACCTTTCAGGAAAAATTGAAGAGACTNCCTTATTGAATTCTGGATCGCGAAAAACAAGGTTATTCATGTTTCCATTTAAATAATTATCTATAGCCAACGCGACTAGACTGATATCTTGTCCAATGATATAATTATCAACCACAGGGTGGCTTGAATTAGTTGCATCAACCGTTGCAACTGGCCAACCATGCCAATCAAAAAATCCCTGTGTATTAGCCACCAAACCAGACAATGAGGCCGCCAACTGATCATTGTAAGATAGCCCGCCAGCAACGCTGTATATTGTAGCTTTATTTGATTTTATAGGAGCTTCGCCTTCATTTCTTTTTGGTTCCGCAATTGAAGCTGATGCCCCGCAGCAGTTAAGGTGAAAAGCGACACTTAGGTTGTTTAAATACCCACGCTCTTTAGCAAAGAATTCGAGATGCCCCTGATAAGCTGTCTTGGCCTCTTCGTACCAGTTCACTCCATCCGAATCATTCTGAAGTCGCTCCAAATCGAAAAAGGCCTGCGCATAAAAAACCGTAAAAGGATCTCCAAACCAAGTTGCATATGNGGTAAATGACCGNGGATCAGGAGCAGGGGATTGATAAGTTACTTTTTCTCTTTTCCACCCCCTCCATACATCCTCCATTACAATATTGTCATCGCTCATTGCCGCAATAATTGCGATAAGCATAACCTCTTGCGTATACCAATCCCACCATCCTTGAAAACCAACGCCAGCTTTATAAGNCATTCGAAACTGGTTTAAATGATTAGGCTCCTTATCTAGCCAGTCACTCCAGTTGATATAATTGCGTGCTTGTATGTAATTTTCTCTTACTTCACCGTCGAAATAGTTAGCTGCTATCAACAATCCCCACATAAGGATTGCGGTATCAACCGAGCTTACCTCGACTCCTTCATTACCATGAAATTGCTTNACNGATTCATTCCAAGTATAATAATGGTATAACATCCCCTTNTACCCATAATATAGTATTTCCTGTACAGTTGAGGCACCAGCGGATTTTTGAGTTAATTCCTTTATTCTTATTGCAGCACTTAATGCAATTTCTTGGGCATCATTTTTAGATATAAGTTTATTCTCAACAGCGGCAGGAAGCGCTGCCAGGGAGAATCCTGATGCTGCAATATCAATTTCATCACCCGCAAAGGGTGATTGCCGATAAAGTCCATGATGGATTGTTTTGGCATTAACATCATTGGGAGCATGCCCAACTGAATAATATAAAGCGGAATTTCTTAGTTTTTCTAAATTACTTTTTATCTCCTTATCTATATTTGGCTGACCAGAACCTGCGCCACCAACCACATCCACTGACAACTCCACACCATCACCCTCAACCACATTTATCGTCTCAGCCAACTCGGTAACAGCTGGCGGCGACAATACTGACAGCTTTATTGGCTCACTGTATTCCGTACCCAAACTATTTGATACCATCACATAATAATCCCCGGAATCTTCGCCTTTTACATCGGTTAAACGCAGCGCACTTTCTCTACCTCCCTCAACCGCCTTCTCCCCATTGTACCACTGATAACTGATCGGCTCTGTGCCTGTTACAGCAACGGTTAGACTCACATTGTCCCCCTCTATTATAGCTCCTTCTTTACTCCAGTTGTATTTCGTCGGATCTTCAGCATCGTTGGTCACCTTCGCGGTCGCCGATAAATCAATCGAAGATCTCTCGCTTGATGTAGTTAGTTCTATAATCTCAGGCGGCAACACCAAANCCAAGGAAACCTTATCGCTAGTTTTAACCCCCGCAATGTTACTGACCACCACATAATAATCGCCCGCATCATCGGCCTGTACGCGAGGCAATTGAAGGACGCTTTGCTCCCCAACCATAGCGCCATTTTTATACCATTCGTAGATTAACGGCTGAGCGCCTTCGGCAATCACTTCAAAACTATAGGACTCATCNAGATTTGCGACACCCCCTGATGGCTGTGTGGTAATCGTCGGCGGCTTTGCCAGGTCAACTGTGATCGCCGCAAATCCAAGCAGTATATTGTCTCGTTTGACCGTCAATTTGTATTCACCAGCTGCAGATTCATTGACAGTACCCAAAACGTATCCGGTTTTGGTTGCTTCATCGATCGCTTTCCCATCCTTATTCCACTGGTAAGTCAACGGCTCGGGGCCTACGGGTGTAACGCCAAAATTGAGGCTTTCACCCTCTACTACGGTTACCTTACCGGCCAGTTCGACAATTGAACCCGCAGATTGCACCTCAATGTCCAATGGTTCACTGGTTGCTGAACCCGCATCGTTGTTTACCTCTACCTTATACTTTCCTGCTACAGCTTGCGTCACATTTACCAAGCGCAGTGTGTTTGATATCTCACCCTTTAGTTGTGTGCCTTCGTGATACCACTTGTAATTAAATGGTTCTGCACCAGTTGAAGTTGCAGTTAACAACAAAGTGTCTCCCTCGACCAAAAACCCNTTTTCACTCCACGAATAGATCAGGGGTTCCACNCTCTTACCTGTCACCTCNACTGTGGAAGATAATTGACTGAGCCCTCTCTCCATGCTGGTCGCAACCTGCACATTATCCGGAGGTATAACAACTGTNAGTTGGACCTTATCACTGACCTCNTGTCCCAGGATGAATTTTTTCATCGGTCTCTGATTCATCGGTCTCTGGATTTCTATGGTTTGTAACCACTACATGATACTCTCCTGAATCGGACTCCATCAGCTCTGTCAAAACAAAGCTGCTACCTATGTTCTCCTCAAGTAGCGCACCATTTTTATACCACTCATAAGTGATAGGCGTTGTACCGCTGGCAACCACTTCGAATGTAATTGTTCCTCCTTTATTAATCGTTCCTCCTGCCGGTTGGGTAACGATCTTTACCGGTTGCAATACGGTAACTGTTATTTCGATAGATGGAACCGCGTCCGCGGTATTCACCAGCATTACCTGATATTTACCAGCATCATTGATCGTGGTTTTAAGGACACTCAACTGTGACGAGCCTGCACCACTGATCTTATCAGGAATGTCCACTAGATTCTCACCATCTTTACGCCATTGATAGGTGGGCGCTGGCGAGCCGGCCGCCGTGACGGAGAGTTTCAGTGATTCCCCCTCTACGACCGTCAAGTCGTTGGTCTGGCGCGAGATGGTTGGCGGCACGGAAAGTGTCACAATATCGCTTTTCAGTGATCCTGAATCGTTGGTAACGACTACATGGTAATTCCCTGCATCTCCTATCTGGAAATTATTTAAATACAGCGTACTTGATGAGGAACCCTCGATCAGTGAACCACCTCGATACCACTGATATGTCAATGGGCCAGTGCCTTCAGCCTTAACGGACAATTCATAATTTTCCCCCTTAATTGGAGTCATCGATTCAGTTAAACTCGAAATATAGGGCAGCATCGAAAGCGTAACCTTTTCACTGGACAACTCCCCAGCCGCATTAGAAACAATCACATGATAAACTCCTGTTTTGGCCATTATCACACCATCCAAGCGCAAAGCGCTTTTCGTTGCCCCATCAATCAGCGCACCCTTATGATACCATTGGTAAGCAATGGGTTCTGAGCCGGATGCAAGCACCTCCAAAATGACAGTGTCCCCCTTGGTGACGCTCCCACCTTTCGGCTGATCAATGATTTTTACTGGCTGGATTACGGTCAGCGCGACCGGGTCGGAAACGACCGTTCCGATGGAATTGCTAACCGTTACTTGATATTCGCCAGCGTCCGAAGAGGCCACATCGGTTAGGTTCAATGTAGACTGAGTCGCACCACCAATCACTGTTCCGTCCTTGCTCCACTGGTAGGTCATTGGAGCCGCGCCCGTTGCTGTAACGGATACATCCACATTTTCACCCTCAGCAATGGTCTTGGATTGAGACAATGCTACAATAGAAGGGGTGGCGTCACCCATGATTGCCTCAGGAGGGTCAAAGTTAGATATGTATCTTGCAACCCCCTTTGTAATTCGAAGGTCATCAAGATATCCTCCGAAATCGTAATCGGTTCCCACATTGTAGCGCCCTATTCGCATCTCGTTAAAGTCATACTCATNGGTNTCCGCCGCAAAACCCTCGAGTTTACCATTGACAAANAANCNCATNAATCCACCTCCNCTNGAAAANGCNACATGATACCAANTGTTGGGAATAAACGAAGTTGATGCCTGNGTTTTNTTNNNAAACTCACCNTCNGTNATAAGAANCTTGGTGTNGTAAATCACAATTACAGGTACNCCGCTNTTCCAACTCTCNGCATTCTCACCNAGTATTCCCTCATATTTGCTTACCCCGGTTCTCAGAACCCAGAATTCGATNGTGAAGTCTGCCACACCAAAATTCCAATCCTCGCTGTCAGGTAAAACCAAGTAATCCCCATTCCCATCAAAATAGCTGCTGGTTCCCCCATACTTGGAACGCCCTGCAGAAATCTNGGCGTCTCCATTAAAGACCGGGGNATGGCCACTGTTGCTGATATCTNTGGNGGAAGTGGAACCGTGCANCGCATCAAACGGTAACAGCAGACTGATCTGATCAAATGTCGGTTGCGTCGGTTGCNCCAATGAACCAGAAGAGAACATGGCATAGATAATNACCATGCAAACAANATAACTTTGCCTGCAAATACTCATGNATTGACGCTCATTTCCTNTTTTNAAAGTGTCTGAGCAAGGCCTAGATGACGGTTTCAAACTTTAANATTTGATGCATATCTCGTGCCAAATCGACCCGACAAAATATCAGAGTCAATCANACTTNACCGCAAGGTATATCGGCAAAATCTGATAAAACTTTAAGATAAACGGACAATTAGNCNTNCAAGCGGATTAAANCATATTGGACAANAACNCGAAATAATACTCTTGTAACTAATNACAGTCAATCTGATGGATTAGCTGTGACNGANCCGAACCCAGNGCTTGACCAANTGCTACCTTGCCTCTCGAATACTAAAAAGATGGGTTTGATTACGGATCAGAAGCCGGTCCCCAGCCAAGGCCGGGTTTGCCATACTCATTCCACCGATCCGGTTTACNCNCACAAGNTCGTATTTTTTGCCAGCCTTGAACACATAGGTNTCTCCTGACTCGCTCAAAGCNAAAANATGATCACGATAGGCCCANGGGGATGCNGTAAAACCNACTGATTTNTCAGCATTAATNCGCTGTTTATCGTAATACAGCTTTCCTGTCCTAGCATCGCGACAAGCAAGGAAACCAAAGTCGAACAGCGTGTAAAATTCATCGCCATATACCAGCGTCGATGGATTATACGGCGCTGCGCGGGAATCATACCACGCTATGTGTTCGTTCTTCTCTTCACCAGCCTTTAACGATATGTCACCCTTCGCNCCGGATCGAATCGCGTAGACATGTTTCTCCCGGTCGCCCACATAGCCGGAGGCAATGTAAAGCAAGCCATGCGCCGCAAACGGAGTTGGGATCACGATCGACGTGCGCGTTTTCCATTTCAGACTCCATCGCTCTCTCCCGAATAAGTCATAGGCCCTTGTGCGATTGCGGCCGGTCAAAACCAATTCCTTCGCTCCATTGTGGTTCCAAATATAGGGAGTAGACCAGTTGCTCGGTTCGTCACGCTCGATTTTCCAGAGTTGCTCGCCGGTGACCTTATCGTAGACAGCCAGCCAACTTTCCTCCATGTTATCATTCACAATGATCAACTTTTCTCCATCAAGAATCGGGGATGAACCGGTGCCCCAACCATTACGCATCTTGTAAGGCTTAAACATTTTTTTCCAGAGCACCTTACCGGTTTTATCCAGACAATACAGACCATGGCTCCCGAAGTAGGCATAAACCCGTTCGCCGTCAGTCACCGGCGTCTCGGCAGCGTAGCTATTTTTGATATGAATCGGCGTTAGAGGCCGGGTTGCCAGTACTTCCTTCTGCCAGAGGTAATCACCACTCTTGATGTCAAGACAGAGGACAAGAAAATGGTGCATATGCGGAATAGGCTCTTTTCGGTCACCGCCAAAATAAAGCCCAGGTTTGCGCTTCTCAATCTCGCCGTCACTAACCGCTGAAGTCAGGTAGACGCGCCCGCTGTGCACCACTGGGCCGGACCAACCTAAACCCGGCACAGCGACCTTCCACTCAACGTTTTCTATGTCACTCCACTCTATGGGTAAATGAGGGTTGACTGATACACTTCTAGCATCAGACCCACGAAACATCGGCCAATTCTCTTCTGAAACCGCTGATAAAAGCGCAAGAGAGCAACCGAACATATATAAAATATTTTTCATCAAAATTAACGCAAGTAGCCTTTTGCCAAGCTCTTGAGCGGTCAAGACAATTGACCTGCGACGCTGGGCCAAGTTAGCTGGGTGCATGAGTGCACCTGAGCATTTTGCTGTCGTTTTGGTCACCGCACCGGACATGACCGTAGCCCGTCGCTTGGCCAAGACTGCGCTACAAGCCAAGATCGCCGCCTGCGCCAATATCATCCCAACTGTTGAATCACATTACTGGTGGGAAGGAACGCTAGAACAGAGCAATGAAGCACTGGTCATTTTGAAAACACGTCAGGCTCTAGTAGCCCAAGTGGAAAAGGCTATTCTAGAAAGCCATCCCTACGACACACCGGAATTCATCGCCCTATCCATTACATCCGGCAGCCGAAAATACCTCGCTTGGCTTGAGGAAAACACCTTAGACGAATATCTTTAACGTTAATCCTCTCGAATTACCCCACTATATAAGTCTATTTCTTCTGTTTTGTCTGAGCCGAAGTTAGTTTCTTGAGCTAGAATGAACGATTTGACGTCTTTTTCAGTGACAAAATATTTTTTTCCTATTTTTCGGGCACGTATTTTGCCGGCTTGAATATAGCGCGTCACGGTTCGGTACTTCAGGCAAAGCATCTCAGCTACTTCATTGGCATCGAACGCCTTGAAATCATCCACTTCAATCATACTAAAAAACTTAAAATAACAACAAGATAGATATTATGTCAATATAATGCATTAAAATGCATCATATGGTCATTCATTCAAAATTAGGTAACTTGTATTTCATTGCTAAAAATGGGATTAATTATACATGTGAAAATGTTATTTGGACCTTCCATATTTGTATAAGTCTTGGTTCGTATAGCATTGTTCTTGTGGCTGTATGGCCTTTTGGTACAGTCCGCGCCCTTTTGGTTTTCAGGCCATGCTGAAAGAGATAAACAGACGGCGCACATTCGCCATCATTTCCCACCCAGACGCAGGGAAAACTACCCTCACTGAGAAGATGCTTCTTTACGGTGGCGCGGTGCAGTTGGCTGGATCGGTCCGATCACGTAAGAACCAACGAGCCACGACATCGGACTGGATGGAGTTGGAACGCAAGCGGGGCATCTCGGTCAGTTCAACGGTACTGCAATTTGACTACGAAGGATACCGTATCAACCTCCTTGACACACCGGGACACAAAGATTTCTCAGAGGACACTTATCGTGTACTGACAGCAGTCGACGCAGTAGTGATGGTGCTCGATGCCGCCAAAGGAATCGAGGCACAGACACAGAAGCTTTTTGAAGTGTGCCGCCAGCGGGGTGTACCAATCTTCACGTTCATCAACAAGTGCGATCGCCCATCAAAAGGGGCAATCGAATTACTGGATGAAATTGAAAGTGTACTCCAACTTAATCCGTTTCCGGTGAATTGGCCGATCGGCGACGGTGCAGAGTTTAAGGGAGTATTCGACCGATTGGCTAAACAGATGCACTTGTTCGAGCGAACGACCGGTGGTGCATACATGGCCCCAGTCGTGGTCGGCGACATCACGGACGAATTTATCAAAGAGCAAGTGCCTGAGGAAATATTAGCCAAGGTCACGGAGGAACTGGAGATGCTAGAAATGGCCGGCGCTACGTTTGACCGTGAGGAGATTATGGCNGGACAAACAACGCCGGTTTTTTTCGGCAGTGCAATGAATAATTTTGGCGTAGAATTGATACTGAAAGGATTCCTACAGTACGCTCCAACACCACAAGGCCGATCCTGCAATGGAAACGTCCTTCCGCCAAACAACGATGGCTTTTCTGGATTTATTTTCAAGATCCAGGCAAACATGGATCCAAAACACCGTGACCGGATCGCGTACATTCGAATATGCACCGGTAAATTTGAACGAGACATGATGGTATACCATTCGCGCACTGGAAAAAAGGTGCGCCTAGCCAGTTCGCACCGCTTGTTCGGCAAAGAACGAGAAACAGTTAACGAGGCGTATGCGGGAGACATCATTGGTCTGGTAGGTCACACCGACTTTGGCATCGGCGACACCCTTACCACAAANAAGGGCGTCGATTTTCATGANATCCCACGGTTCACACCGGAAAGTTTCTCGTATCTTCACAACACAGATACCGGCAAATTCAAACAATTTCGACAGGGACTAGACCAACTTTTGCAAGAAGGGGCGATCCAATGCCTGAGACTAAAAGGCGGTGCAGTAAGCGCCCCGGTACTAGCAGCAGTCGGCCCATTGCAGTTTGATGTCGTGCAGTTTCGGCTCGAGAGTGAATACAACGCTGCTTCGCGACTCGAGCCGGCTCCATGGCAGGTTGTTCGCTGGCTGCCAGAAGCATTTAGTGAAGCTGAGATGGATCGTCTCTCACCTCCAACCGGATCACGGTTTGGTTGGGATTCCGATAGTAATCCAGTGCTGCTCTTCCCGAGCGACTGGGCTGCCAGTTATTTCCAACAGAACAATCAATCACTAAAACTTGCCAAGATACCGCCAAGCTGTAACAGCCTCTGACCCTCTTGACTCCTTACATGGCCCAGAACCAATTAACCGACACCCTTGCCCAACGATTCACACATCACGCTCCTCGACGCCTCCAACATCAAGGTTCGATTCAATGATCATGAGGTACTTAAATCGGCATCGCTGACCATCCGGCAAGGGGATCACCTGGGGATGGTCGGACGCAATGGCTGNGGCAAGTCGACACTACTAAAAATTCTAGCCGGTAAGACACAAGCAGACGCTGGGAGTCTCACACCGCGCTCCGGCTTGGTGATCGGATACCTGCCACAGGATCTCGTTGCGCCGGATGAAGTCCCNGTGATCGAAATAATTCGCTCTGGTGCTGCGCATCTGTTTCGGCTGCTAGANAAGTACGAGTCGCTACCATCCGACTCAAACGAACANAATGTGCTAGAGCAGCAAATCACCGCAGCCGACGCATGGAATCTGAACACTCGCATCGAAACAGCAATGACGCATCTCAACACACCCTCACCAGACCGGATGATGGGATCATTATCTGGCGGCGAAAAGCGCCGGGTTGCTCTCTGTCGCGCCATTGTCTCAAACCCGGATTTGTTGCTGCTTGATGAACCGACCAANCATCTCGACACCGAATCTATTGAGTGGATGGCAGGATACCTGAACAAATTCCATGGGGCGTTTCTTGTCATAACCCATGACCGGTATTTCCTCGACTCTATCTGCAGCCATATAATCGAGCTAAAAACAGGTCGACTGTTCCGGCATCAGGGCAATTACTCGAACTACCTCGAATCCAGCCTAGCCAGAATGGAGAACGAGCAAGCGCTCGAGCAGAAACGAAAGAGTTTTCTGCGACGCGAACTGGACTGGATCCGGCGTGGCCCTAAAGCTCGCACAACCAAGGCCAAGTTTCGTGTGGAAAAATTTCACTCAATTCGTAATACCCAGCCACCCGAGAAGGAGCTATCAATGGATCTAATCATCCCGCCGCCTGGACAATTGGCCAACCGCGTAGTCGACCTCATAAACATTGGGCTCGATCTGGGTGGCAGCCGGTTGATAAACGATTTTGACTTCAAGTTCGAAGCNGACATGAAAATTGGCGTCTGCGGCCGNAATGGCCTTGGCAAGACCANCCTACTACGAATTGTACTAGGCCAGCTAACCCCATCCACCGGTGGCCGCAAGTCCGGCGTACTGACACAGTTCAACTACATCGATCAGGAACGAGTCCAGCTGGACCCGGAGAAAACCCTTCTTCAGGAAGTTGCCGAAGGCGCAGATGCAATCCCTTTCGGCAACGGCAAGCTGGCCGTCCGCGCTTATCTTCAACGATTCGGGTTTGATCCGGCTCGGATCAGCATGAAGGTAAAGTCATTATCCGGCGGCGAAAAAAGCCGACTGCTTCTAGCTCGCATTCTTAAACATGGAGGCAACTTCCTAATCATGGATGAGCCAACGAATGACCTCGATCTGCCAACCCTTCGACTGCTGGAGGAAGCACTACTGGCCTTCACAGGCTGCGTCCTAGTGGTCAGCCACGATCGTTATTTTCTGAACCGAGTCTGCAACGGCATCATCGCATTTGAGGGCAATGGACGGGTTGTTTATAATGAAGGCGACTACGAGTATTACCGCGAAAAATACGCTGAACGAACTAAGCAACTCGCCAAGCCCACCACTAAAACCAAGCCCACATCAAATCAGCCTGCCACTAGAAAACCGCGCAAACTAACATGGAAAGAGAAAACTGAACTCGAGGGAATGGAGACGGCCATACTCGACGCCGAAAAGGATATAGCACGGATCGAAAATCTTTTCGCTGATCCTGAGTTCCACTCAAGGTACGGCACAAAAGCAAGGGAACTGAACCAAGAAATGGAGTCGGCGAAGCAAAAAACTGCAGCACTTTACTCTCGCTGGGAGGAACTAGAGACAATCAAATCAGCTAGCCATTAGCCTTGAAACTTTCTAGCGTTAAACGGGCACAATCCGTATCCTGATCTAATAGCTANTTCGGCGCATCAAGCTGGCTCTTCATCTCCTTGCCAGCGCGAAACTTCACCACTTTCCGCGCTGGAATCCGGATATCAACACCCGGGTCCTTGGGGTTTCGACCAATGCGCTCCTTGCGGGTCTCTATCTTGAAGACACCAAAATTGCGTAACTCAACAGTTTTACCTTTTACAAGGGCATTCCGAATGGCATCCAGAGTGTGGGTGATAACATCCGAAACCTGAGCCTGTTGCAATTTTACCTCAGGTCTTAGGGCAAGGCGCACTTGGGTGGCCAATTCCCTCTTTGTGACCGTAAACTTTTCTTTTTCAGCCGTGTTCATAGCTCGGTGGGTTAAGCCGATTATTCGCTGAACAGGTAGNCCTAAGTCTTCCNTGNCAATTAGTCAAGCCNCTTTTTACTAAAATAATATTCCGCTATGCCGCCTTATTTCCGATTTGCATGCGTTTTGATCAGGCGAGGATTGGCTTAATNACTTGTGCCTCGTCTTCAACACCGGTCAAGCGAGCATCCAAACCCTGAAATGGATAGGTAAAATGTTGAGAATCAATACCTAACAAATTCAACAAGGTTGCGTGTAGATCACGCACATGAACCCTATTCACCGAGGCATGGTAACCCAATTCATCCGTTTCTCCGTAAGTAACCCCCCCCTTGATCCCACCACCAGCCAACCATATAGAGAAGGCCCTGATGTGGTGGTCACGCCCCGCCGTAGAGCCTTTACCTTGAAACATCGGAGTGCGTCCGAATTCACCACCCCATATCACAAGCGTGTCATCGAGCATCCCACGCGCCTTTAGATCCTTAATCAGTGCTGCGCTAGGATGATCACATAGTCCACAGCAGATTTTCATATACCGATCCAAGTCGCCGTGGTGGTCCCAACCGCGGTGGTAGAGGTGAATGAACCGCGTGCCACGCTCGNCCAAACGCCGGGCCAGCAAACAGTTCGCTGCAAATGATCCGTCCATCCCATTTACTCCGTAAGAATCGAGCACATACTGAGGTTCACTGGAAAAATCCATCAACTCTGGCACACTGGTCTGCATTCGAAATGCCAACTCGTACTGAGCAATACGTGTTTCGATCTCCGGGTTAGCTACCTGTTCGTTTCGTAGTCGATTGAGTTGAACAACCGTGTCTACGAGACGTCGTTGTTGCCCNCGATTAAAGCCAGGTGCGGATCGAACATAATGTACAGGGTCTCCTTGCGAAAAAAACTGAACGCCCTGATGTCGGCTAGGAAGAAAGCCAGCACCCCACTGACGCGATGAGATCGGCTGTGGATTACGGCCGCCCTCGCTGGTCAAAACCACAAATCCTGGAAGATCTTCACTCATTGATCCCAGCCCGTAAGTCACCCATGCGCCCATACTCGGTCTTCCCGAGATGGAAGTGCCGGTATTCATCACCGTATGGGCCGGATCATGGTTGATCTGATCGGTGTGCATGGAGCGAACTATCGCGATGTCGTCAGCGATCCCAGCAATCCCAGGCAGCATATCCGAGATCTCTTGACCCGACTGACCGTGGCGTCGAAACGGAAACAGCGGGCCTAGNCATTTGAGCTCCTGATTTTGTAGCTGAGCGATTGGCTGCCCCTTGGTGAAAGACTCAGGCATGAGCTGGCCGTTGAGCTTTGCCAACTCGGGCTTGTGATCGAAGGTCTCGAGATGGGACGGACCGCCAGCCATACAGAGGAAAATCACCCGCCTAGCCTTTGGTGTATGATGCGGTAGCTCGGATAGTCCGCCAGCAGCNCCTTGTGAACNAAGAAGTTCAGGCTTAGCCAAAGCAGACAAGGCCGTGGCCCCAAGACCAAGCGATGTCCGTCCCAGAAATGAGCGGCGGTTGATCATTTTCTCCATTTGCTTTGGAAAATGTTGCATATTAATTCCGGGTAATAGTTTCGCTNAGGTTCAATAGCGCCTGACAAAAAACAGTCCATGCGGCAGCCTCAGGCTTAGACAAACCAGTAGGCGGTTGCAGCAGGCCAACGGCAAGCAACTCAGCCGCGTCATTCTTGTCGGCCATATAGCGTCGGCGTGTATCAATCAGGAACGCTTTGGCTACGTTTAGTTCCTGGACTTTAGGATCGCGGCCCAGAACCAACCGCCAAGCCCACTGCAGTCGATCACGGTCAGTAAAGCCAGCTTCATTCAAGATACGAAATGCAAATCCTTTGGCCGCCTCAACAAACGTCGGGTCGTTCATCAGCGTAAGTGCAGCCAACGGGGTGTTGCTAACTGGCCGNCGAGCCGTGCACTCCTCGCGACTTGGCGCATCAAACGCGCGAAACATCGGATGCAGGAACTGTCGCTGCCAATGGACGTAGACAGCTCGACGGTACTGATTTGCATTCGCATCGGACACATACTTACGTTTGGGGAAGTTGAGTGGTGCATAGTAGCCGGCCGGCTGATATGGCTTAACCACAGCCCCACCCATGCGTTGATTCAATAGGCCGGCGAGCGCAAGCGCATTGTCACGGATGGTCTCAGCAGGAAACCGGAAGCGACCCTGCCGTGCAAACAGCCGATTCTCTGGATCGCTCTTGAGCAACTCAGACATGACGAGGGAGGACTGGCGATAAGTCTCCGAGTTGACGATAAGCCTGACGAGGTGTTTGATATCCCAACCACTCTCCACAAACTCGACCGCNAGCCAGTCGAGTAGCGCNGGATGTGTCGGCATTTCCCCCTGTGAGCCGGTGTCGTCAAGCGATCTCGACAATCCATGACCAAAAAAAAGGGACCATAAGCGGTTTACAAACACACGCGCAGTCAGTGGATTTTTAGACGATGCGAGCCACCGNGCCAAATGCAANCGGTTAGGTCGACTCGTTANATTNATAGCCGGTAAAAAATGCGGTACCGCTGGACCAACGAGTTCGCCCGAATCATCCATCCAATTGCCACGTGGCAGAATGCGAATTAAGCGAGGCTTTACTCGCCCGGTAACCATAGTGCGTGTAAGTCTAGTCTGCTCCACCACCAGCGGCGATACGACCTGCATCTCGGGCTCACGCTTTGTAGGAAGAGTGTTAGATCCTCTAAAAGTCTGGTCATCATCCACGTCGGCAAAGAACGCCGCCAAACTATAAAAATCCCTCTGGGTGAACGGATCATATTTATGGTCGTGACACTCAGCGCAACCCATCGTCGCCCCGAGCCAAACGCTGGAAAAGTTGCGCACCCGATCGGCAGAATACTTGGCTAGGTATTCCTTCTTTTGCACACCGCCTTCGTGCGAAGTCTGCAGCAGGCGATTGTAGCCGCTGGCAATTTTCTGGTTCACCGTTGACCCTGGCAACAGATCACCGGCGAGCTGTTGGGCAGTGAATTGGTCGAATGGCAGATTGTCGTTGAATGCCTTGATTACCCAGTCACGATAAGGCGTAATCGCATGGTCCTGATCTCCGTGATAGCCAACTGTGTCTGCATAACGGACAAGATCGAGCCAATAACTGGCCAACCGCTCACCGAATTGTGGCATAGCCAGCAATTCATCCACAATCTTCATGTAAGCGTCAGTTGATCTGGCCAATCGTCTTAATAAAGGCGGCGACGGGGGCAGACCAACGAGGTCAAAGTGCAACCGGCGGACCAAAGTTGGGACATCAGCTGGAAGTGATGGCGAGAGGTTTGCGTTCTCGAGACGTGCGAGGATGAAATAGTCGATAGCCCCACTAGGCCAAGCGCTGTCGCCAACCACAGGCAATACTGATCGTTTGGGAGAACGGTAGGCCCAGTGCGCCTCATATATGGCCCCTTGGGCGATCCAGTCGTGCAACTTCTTCTTGTCCGCCTCGCTGAGCTGCTTGCCAGTTTCCGGTGGTGGCATCCTGTCCTTGGGCTTGTTGGCGGTGATGCGAGCAATCAACTCACTCTTGATCGGCTCGCCGGGAACTACCGCACTGATGCCATCCAAATCAGCTCGCGCCCCACTAAACGTGTCCAGCCTTAGCCCAGCCTTGCGATGTGCAGCATCCGGCCCATGGCAAGCGAAACAGTTGTCCGATAGTATTGGGCGAATATCTCGGTTGAACTGGATTTCGCTGGCAAAATGCAGGCATCCGGGTAAGACTAATGCTATGAATAGGATATATCGAAGACGCCTTTTGGATGTCGTCCATAACATGCTTGCGGGTAGGGGAATATGCCAAAAAAGTCAGTTGATGTCACACCCAAGCTTTACAAAGCAACACTTCCGGTTGACTAAGCATTGGCATGGCGTTTGCTTTTAAAAACTTTATGTTTTGCGCTCAAAACTGCTGAATGGCAACCACTCGACGGTTTGACAATCGTAAAACCGGGCATAAAATAAAGTCACTTTTTGACATATAATGAATTTGATATACTGGCGCCCATCTATACGGACCATTTTGGCCGGAATGTTGATTGCTGGCTCATTCGCCGGAGTGCAAGCCCGTCAAGGATATCTTCCGCGCCTATCAAAGCACAGTAGCAAACCGGCCGCTACAAAGCCAGCCGAAGCCGAACCCCAAGTACCCACCGGGCGCGTAGTGATCCCTCTCAACCGCCTGACTGCAAGTGATGTAGCCCGAATACTAGATGAAGCTTACGGGCGCGACCACAATTTTGAAGTGGTGAAGCCTAGCCGTCTGGCAAAAGGGATCATTGTGATAGGTCCGAAGAGCGAAATTGACGGCATCAAGGAACTACTTNCCCACGCTGATCCGACCGACCGAAACTTTCTCATCGCAAACAAAGCGATCCTCCTNAAAGAAGGCGTTGTAAGCGAAGCTGAACTCGAAGCCGAATTACCGGACAGNTTCTACGCAGAGGCTCGGAAGAACGCCGAACAGAATATGGCCGTGGAGAAACCAAGTTGGCAGGAAAAAGCTAATCCAATCAACTGGTTCAGCAACAGGCCCCGGGCCATTGGCAAAACCAGCTGGAAGCAGAAAATGAATCCCATAAACTGGTTGCGAAATAGCGAACGCCAGAACAAGCCAACAGCACTAGGTCAAAAGCGACGAAANGGTAATGCAACGTCAACGAACGAGAATACTCCCCGGGGTAAATCTACCATCGACACTCAGAAAAATACAGCNATCAAGCTGGCCCATGCCGATGCCACAGATATAGCCACTCAAATGCAGGCGCTCTACGGAGNCAGCTCAGTACGTNTTGTACCGGTANCGAAAACCAACTTGATTCTTGTCACGGGAAGTAAATCGGAAACACGGGATATTCATCGCTCCGTGATGCAACTCGATCAGGCAGCGGCATCGGATTCCGCNAGTGAGATCGCAGATGCGACACAATATATCCGCAAAATGGCAGCCAGCCGAAATTCGGCCTTTCGCATCACGCGACCGCACAAGCCAAGAATCCGTCCGCTGCCGCCGATCTCTATCACTGGCGATCCCGAGCCTGAATTTAATAGAACCTTGTCTGCGGAAACCGGCCAACTNGATGACTATGTGAAACCTCTAGATACAGAAAANAAACCCGTCNAGCCAAANAAAGCAGATCCNCTGCAAGAGTTCTTTGAGAATTATAAACTCGAAACACTCGATTCAATCAAGTCACTGGATACTAACCAACGCCGTTCACAAGCCGACGCCTTGCATAAGTACCATATAAGTAAAGGTCAACTACCTCAGCCAAAAATTGAGGTACATATGAATAATACGACACAGTCGGTCACTGACCTGCTCCAATACTTGTATACCCGCCCGGCTCAGCCGCAGAACAAGCCAAGCGGTAGTTCAGCAACCTACCAAAAGGGCACGGAAAAACCGATCAGCACAAAGGCGCAGCAATGATGTGCTGACAATATACACCGTCGTCCTTTCTAATAACCCATTCCCGCTTTGACTTGGAGAAATCCAGTTGCCACACTTCGGTGGCTGTATCCTCCATGTCAGACTTAATTTCAAACTCTCAAATCAATACCTTTCACGAAGACGGCTACCTAATCGTGCCCGGCCTCTTTGATGCTGAAGAAGCTGAAATCTTCCAAACCGCCGCCAAGGCGGATAAAGCATTCGACCAGAATGCCTACGACCTAGAAGACGGCGAAGGAGGCAAAGCCCAACTTGTCCTATGGAACAAAGCAGGCGAGAATTTATGGGGCGTAATTGCTCGCAGCGAACGTATCGTCAATGCAATGGAAGCTCTGCTTGGGGATGAAGTATATCATTACCACAGCAAGATGAGCATAAAGCAACCACACACCGGCGGGGCTTGGAGTTGGCATCAGGACTACGGGTATTGGTACCAAAACGGATGCCTTTACCCCGATATGGCCTCGGCCTTCATCGCAGTCGACCCGAACACTAAAGCTAACGGCTGCATGCAGGTGCTCAAAGGCTCGCACAAAATGGGGCGCGTCGAGCACGGGCGGTTTGGCGACCAGACCGGTGCAGATCCCGAGCGTGTCGATGCAGCCATGAAAATTATGGAACTGGTCTATGTAGAGATAGAACCAGGAGACACTCTGTTTTTTCACAGTAACACACTACATCGCTCTGATCAAAACACCTCTGATACACCCCGATGGTCGCTACTTTGTTGCTACAACACGCGGCATAATAATCCATACAAAGAATCGCATCATCCCTTTTACGAACCCATCGAAAAAGTACCTAACAGCGCAATTAAGAAGATGGGAGCAACGGTGTTTGAAAGCGGCACTAAATTTTGGGACCCAGTCGAAGACGAAACAGTGGGAACCGGCAATGAAGATTCTTAAATTTGAATTTCAAAGAATATAACACGAAACACAAAAATAATAAACAATATAGAATTTAGATTTAACAAAATGGACTTGAATATTCACTCACCACTACCTGAACGCAGAGACTGGCGCATCGGCTGTATCGGCAGCGGCTTTATCATGAGCGACTGCCATCTCGTGGCTTATGGTAAGGCCAACTTTAATCCGGTAGCTATCGCCTCACGAAACCGGGACAATGCCGCCAAGTGCGCCGAGCGACACGCCATCACAAGCGTCTACGACTCAATTGAACAATTACTCGACGACGAATCCATCGAAATACTCGATGTCGCAGTTCCTCCTGACAAGCAACTTGACATCATCAAGGCTGCCTGCAAACGAGGGACTATTAAGGGCATCCTCGCTCAGAAGCCATTGGGCGCAAATTACTCAGAGGCAGTCGCCACGGTCGAAGCTTGCGAACAGGCCGGTATCATATTGGCAGTTAATCAAAACATGCGCTACGACCAATCCGTCCGTGCCGGCAAGATGCTCCTGAAAAATGGCACCATCGGTGAACCAATACTAGCCAACATCGACATGCGGGGTATTCCGCACTGGATGCCGTGGCAGGAACGCCAGGGCTGGGTCACACTTCGTATCATGTCTATACACCATATGGACACTTTCCGCTACTGGTTCGGTGATCCCGAACGCATTTACTGCTCCGTTCGAACCGACCCGCGAACCCAATTCCGGCACACCGATGGCATCGCCAGCTATATTCTTGAATACGACAGCGGACTGCGTGCCATCGCCATCGACGATACCTGGACCGGCCCAGCTCGCGAAGGCGCTCCGGCGGACATTGGTATCGAGTGGCGCATCGAGGGACTTGACGGCTTGGCCAAAGGCAACATCGGCTGGTGTCAGGATCCCTACACCACCCCATCAACAATCACATACGCGTCCAAAGGTGATGTTGAATTCCATAAACCAACTTGGCCGGAAAGTTGGTTTCCCGACGCTTTCATTGGCACCATGGCGCAATTGCTGATCGCTCTCGAAACTGGCGAAGAGCCGGCCATTGGAGGACGCGACAACCTTAAGACCATGGCCTTGGTCGAAGCCGCATATCGCAGTGTTTCGGAACACCGCGCTGTCGAATTAAGTGAAATTAAATAAGGATTTTAAATAACATTTCACAAAAAACTTGATGGCAATCTACAATGAGTCAATCGTGACCAATCCTTGAAAATAAACATTATCACACTAGTTATAGCTGTCCTTGCCTTAGGATGCGGAGCGCAACCTGTGCAGTAATCTGCAACACCAGACCAAGCCACCGAACCAACCCGCCTCGAATTGACTAGGCCAAAAGTCCCCACTGAAGCCCAACAGAAAAAAAAGTCATCACCGACTAACCCAGTCACTCCTCCAGAATCCTCTCCTGACGAACCGAGTGAACCTTTTGAAACACCGCAAGAAGTGCAAGCCAAATGGAAATCTGCAACAAAGAAAAATTGGGATGTTGCAACGCGTGGCAACACCGAACTAATTAAACAATTGCTAGCGGAGGGGATGGACGTAGATGTAACAGACAAGGAAGGAATGACCGCCCTATATCGCGCTGCACACAATGACCAAAAGGAAACTGTATCATTACTGCTGAACGAAGGAGCAAACGTCAACATTAGGGACAAGTTTGGCAACACACCCCTTGATGTCACACTAAATGACAGCATCGCCAATATGCTACGCAAGCACGGCGGCAAAACGGGTCAAGAGTTGGAATCGGAGGGCAATTAAGTATCACTTGACCAGTTTGCGATTTACAAAAAACGGCCTTGGTTTAGTCTGCGGGTGATTGACGGCCATTGGCCATTGCTTCATGCCGTCGTCCCGCGTTTATGGAATCCAAAGAGCTCGCATTCACCTGCGCCCGGTTGGCAGACAACAAAAAAGCCGAAAACATTACCCTGCTGGATCTCCGGGAACTTTCATCCGTCGCCGACTACTTTGTGATTGTCACAGGCTCCAACGAGCCGCACCTGCGGGCTATCGTCGATGAAATCACTGAGAAACTGAGGGAACAACACAGCATCCGCCCCTTCTCGACCGAAGGCGCCCGGGTTACCCCTTGGGTAGTACTTGATTATATCCATGTTCTTGTCCACGTGATGAACAACTCGTTTCGCGAACTCTACGATCTAGAAGCACTTTGGGGAGATGCCAAGCGGCTCGACTTCGAACCGGAATCTTCGCTGGTTTCTGACCAAGCCTAATCCTCTGTTACCAAGCGTGCCACAAGTGATGTGAATAACATCGGCTTGAAAACTATCACGGTCTTAGCATGATTGCCGTTCATGTCGAACAACACACTGCTTCAACTTGATCTCCCCGGTGTCCCCAAAGTCCGTAGCGGCAAAGTCCGTGAAATGTTCGACCTTGGTGACAGTCTTTTAATGCTAGCTAGCGACCGCATTAGTGCCTATGACGTCGTGTTACCCAACGGTATCCCCCAAAAGGGTGAAGTCCTCACGATGTTCTCTCACTTTTGGTTTGATCGTGTAGCCGACCTTGTGCCAAACCACCTGCTTGCCAATGCGAACGATCCGTTGCCAGAGGCGGTACGTGAATACTCCCAACAAATTGGCCGGCGCGCAATGGTTGTCAAGAAAGCCCAACCGCTAGCCATAGAATGCGTCGTGCGTGGTTACCTTGCAGGTTCAGGATGGAAGGAGTACCAGAAACAGGGCACCGTCTGCGGCATCGCATTGCCGGATGGCCTCGACAATTCCTCCAAGCTGCCAGAACCGATCTTCACTCCGGCAACCAAGGCCGAAGAGGGTCACGACGAAAACATCAGCTTCGAGGAGGCCGTCAAAATCGTTGGCAGCGACATTGCCGAAAAGGCGCGTGATCTCAGCATTGAGCTTTACAAACGCGGTCGCGACCACGCTGCCACCAAAGGCATCATCATCGCCGATACGAAGTTTGAGTTTGGAATTTTTGAGGACGAACTGATACTGATTGACGAAGTGTTGACGCCTGATTCATCTCGTTTCTGGCCCGCCGACCTTTATGAGCCAGGCAAGAGCCAACCGAGTTTTGACAAGCAGTTCGTGCGCGATTATCTCGAAACACTCGAATGGGACAAAACCTATCCCGGCCCCGATTTGCCAGAAGATATCGTTAAGAAAACAAGCGAGAAATACATCGAGGCCTACACCCGCGTTACCGGCTTGGATTTCTAAACCAAGGGCTTGGCCAAGGAGCGCAGGGATGGCAGGCTTCGCGCAATGGCAGCCTTGCGAGTAATCAGCTTTGTTAGCGCCCTGCTGCTGACCAGCAGCGGGGTTTCTTTTGCCCAAACCAACTTAGCCAAGCTTGAAAAACCCTCGGCCAATACTCCTGACGAACCCTTGGCAAAGCACTTCTCCACAGCCAAGGCTGTGGACTTCATCGACCGCGCCTCCCTCCATTGGCAACGTTCCCGCGAGTGCGTTACCTGCCATACCAATGGCGCCTATCTTCTCGGTCGAGCCCGTCTGCAGGCCGATCCTGCTCCCCATGCTGCCGTCCGCCAATTCTTCGAACAATATGTTACCGGTTGGTCCGAGAAAAAACCCGGCCCACACGGTGTCGTAGCCACCGCGTCTGCCTTGGCAATGGACGACTCAGCCAAGGGCAAACTATCTCCGGCCACCCGCAATGCTTTTGCCGAGGCATGGAAAACCCAGCGGGATGACGGATCTTGGGACTGGCTAAAATGCGGATGGGGCCCATACGAATCCGACGACCACTACGGCGTCAACCTTGCAGCCATTGCAGTAGCCAGTGCCCCTGAAAACTATGCCGCTTCTAGGGACGCTGCCCCTGGCTACAAAAAACTCCTTTCGTGGCTAAAAAAAAATCAGCCTAAACTGGCACACCAGAAAGGCATGATGCTCTGGCTCAGCCAAGCCGCACCAAACGCCGTTTCATCCGAAGAGAAATCAAACTGGCAAAAAGATTTGTTGACGCTTCAACAGGCCGACGGAGGGTGGGCTATCGCCACGCTGGGCAACTGGAAGCGCGCCGATGGCACTGAACAAATCCTCAACCGCAGCGACGGTTACGGAACTGGTTTTGTTGTTTTTGCTCTCCGCAAATCCGGCTTGGCACCGGATCACCCTGCCATTCGCAAGGGCATCCAATGGCTCAAGGCCAACCAGCGAGAAAGCGGGCGGTGGTTCACCCGCTCTACCTACAACGACAAGCATCACTTCATCACCCACGCTGGCACTACATTCGCCCTACTCGCCCTGACTGAATGCAACGAGTTAACCGAAGCGACACAATAAAGTCTTTGGTTTATGTTAGATTAATTATTTCAGCAACATGATCTTGAACGTGCCTAAAATGTAACAACTAACTCTGTTTTTAGCAGCTATCTGTACTCCCATCTTCACGATCTAGCACATCGATAGATAATTCGAACTCAATCGTTCGCGATTCCTCGTCCTGCTTGACTCTTCGCTCCTTGCTCGACAAAAATCCATCCTTTACCGGTGCTACATAGTTTAATTGATAGTGTATTAGACTTTAGGAGCCATAGAACAAAGAAATGAAAGACCGATTGTCGAAGCTAAATGTTTTGGTTGTCCGCTACAAATATGATTTGAGAGAAGACAATGACATCATTGAACTCAGCAAAAATGAAGAAATGCTGAAAATTTGGAGCACGATTCCCGGATTGGGAGTTAAGTTTGCATTAGCGAATCCTGACGAAAATGAATACGGTGGGGTTTACTTATTTGAAGATGATGAATCATTGGAGGCTTTCTTGGCGTCTCCACTCCTTAAAGAGTGGGGCGAACACCCTGACGTAAGTGAGCTTACATTTAGAAAATACCAAGTCTTGCCAGATTTTACTCTGAAGACGATTAAGCCAAATTATATTAGCGGGGACTTCATTAATGATCTAGCGCCAAAAAGTTAATATGTAGGTTCTTCAGGAAAGCACTTTGATCCAATTCATAGTCATATTTCCAACGCAAGTATCGACGCATTCTGTGACCTTTAAGCAGATTAAGCCAAGGCCAACGATGTGCTCAAAATCAAACTAATGAGTCAGCAGATGTTCGAGCAAATTGCAAAAGGCGGGTGCAGGGATAATTTGGCCGAAGCCAGTAGGCATGATAGAGGCCGGGGCCTTGGTTTCTCTCTCAATCTCGGCTTTGCGAACGGTGATCTCCTTGCCGTCTACAGTCGCAAACACCACGGCCTGATTAAATTCGCGGCGCTTCAAGCCGGTGATCAATCGACCATCCTTTAACTGAACGATGGTGTAATGGAAAGCCACATCGATGTTGCGATTGGGATCGATGATGTCCTCCACAAGTCGCTCAACACCCCGGTTGCCGATGCCCTCGAGCTGCGGCCCGATGTCGCCGCCAACCCCGCTTAACTTGTGGCAGGCGGCGCAGTTTGTGGCGTAGACGATTTTACCCTGTTCAGCATCACCGCCCTTTTCACGATACTCGGCCACGCGATCGGCGATAAGCCGTTCAGCTTCTGCGCTTGGCTTGACAATGTTTTTTGTCAACGCCTCCACACGTTCTTTCGGAAAACGATCGCGAATGTGAATGTCCAACAGCAGTCCGGCCGGCGCTTTACCTTTTTCAACTGCAACGAGCAAACGCTTGGCTCCCGCTTGGTTTTGGGCAAGTGCTCGGGCAAGTTTCACCTGAAGATCGGCCGGCGCTTGGCCAAGCGCTTTCAACAATGGTTCCTGAACAGGCTCTAAATGTGCACCATAGGTTGCAATGAACAAACGCAATGAATCCGGTGCATTATCATCGGCCAGAATTTTGGCGATTTCGGTTTTCTGCCGTGCATTGCCATTGGCCAAAATTGCTTGAGCAATGAGAGAGCGGGCCTTGGTTGGTGCGAGGGGGTTACTGGCAAGAATCTCAGCTGCATTCAGTTCTCGTGTCAACCGTAGGTCATGCAATATGCGGGCAACTGCCTCCTGCCTATTGGCAATGGTGGTTGGATCGTAATCGGGTATCGGAACAACTTCCGGTTTGAACCCGCCAACTGCAAGCCATGCAAATTTGCCACTGCTGTCGCCGTCGACAATCTCCAGCCTAGCCCGACGCACATTTAAAGAACGCAGATCCCATGCCACCTCCACGCCCAAATCGTTGCGTGGCGGTAGCGCCTTTTTCAGCACGCGCCCGGAGTCAGCATCTACGAGTTGAAAATAATTTTTTCCGTTGGCCGGTTTGTCTGGGTTGCCATTGTGACCAGTAATGGTGAAGGAAATAGTTGGCGGCAACTTGAATTCGCTCGACCGGAACACACCTGTCAAGCGCTGGTCCCCCTGTCGGAGGCTTGAAATCATTTTTCGCTTGGAGAACAGGCCAAGGTCTAAATTGAAACGCGTTACACCTATCCAAGCGAACGCCTCTCCTGTGTCACCGTCAACGACCTCAAGGTAAACCTGTTTTCCGGGTGTCCCCTTCCAACGAATTTGCCGGCCTGTATCGTTGCGAGGCGGATAGACGCGCTTCAGTTCATCACCAGTATCGGCATCGACAAGGCGAACGAAATTCTTGTCGTGGGGCGGATCGTTCGGATAACCGCGGTGACCACATAGAAAAAAATGCAGTTCCTCCGGCATGGTGAACGGTTCGGAACGCAGCACGCCAGTAAGCGATTCCCCACCGTCCGGCAGACTGGTGATATAGGTTTCATTTCTTCGACCGTCACTTGAGTTGCGTGACTGGGCCAACCAAGGACTGCTAGTCGGATTATCCGGGTGTGGGTAGTTTTTCCACTTGGAGAGTTTTCGTTCAATATTACGCGCCTCAATAATCCAAGGCGATTCCGAAACTGGTGCACCCGGTACGGAATCGGATCGCCAATGCAACTTAATTTCACTGGTAGACTCGAGCAATTTACGGGTTAACTCGGTGGCCCAACGCCGGATACCCTGTTCTACCGGCAATCCGCGTTGCACAATGCCCTCGTTAATCGCCAGTAACAGTTCCACCTGAAAATCCATCTCGCCCGGAAATTTTTCTTGCACCATATCTGCCAAGCGATCGAGACCTTCACCCGGAGTATTGCGGGCTATGTGGCGCAGATATTTAGCCAACTCTGCACGGCCCACATTGGCGTCGCTGATCCCAGCCAGCAGTAGTTCCCCGGCAATAGAACCTTTCAATGCCAAAGCCACGTCCATTAGCTGTCGCAGCGCAGCCTTGTCATGTTTCAATCCTGAAATCTGATCAAGACGATCGACAGCCCGGATATTATTTCTCAGGGAGATTCGAAGAGCATGCCGTAAGTGCTCATCTCGCTGCGGCACATTGGCTAGCGCATCGAGTAATGGACGCAGATGGTTGAGATGCGGGTGAAGGCCAAGGGCGTCAGCCGCAGCCCTGCGAACGTGCGGTGAATCATCTTCAATACCGGCCAGCACCATGGCACGCACCTGAAAAGTCCAGTTTTTTCGAGCCCCCGCGATGCGTTGGCTGTGGCTCCGGACGAGGGCGGCCTTATCGTTGGCCAAACGCAGCAGGGATGCCTCGTCCAGCTTTGCCAAGCGGTGCAACACCCAGGCACCGTGAACCTTGAGTTCGGGCGCGGCATTGGCCAAAAACATTGCTTGGCCAATTAGCTTGGCCGCAGGAACGCCGATGTCGTCAGCGAGAAAATCGGTCGCGGTCATGCGCCGTGCAAGCAGTGGACTAGACAGCTCGGCGATTGCTTCCTCCAGCTTGGTTTTGGTCAAATCAACTGGCTTGGCCAAACGCTTGGCTTCAGTTCCCCTATAGACAATTCGCCAGATGCGGCCCAGCTCGCGGTCGCGCCCTGGATGGTCTAGCCGCACCTCGTAATGCCCGATAATACGGTTATAAAAGTCGGCAATGTAGAGCGACCCACCCGGGCCGAACTGGAGGTCGACCGGTCGAAACCAGGGATCGCGCGTACGTACCAAGTCTGGCATCTCAATCCCCTTCGGGCTGCTACCACGCCAGTTGACCTTATCGCGATTGATACGACTGGTAACGACGTTGCCAACGAAGATGTTGTCGTGAAATTCCTCCGGCCAATGAGTGGACTGGTTGAAAACAATGCCACACAGTCCGGTGGAGTCGTGGTTATGCCGGATGACCAGTGGCGCAAATCCCATACCGTCATGCGGCTTGCCGAAGCTCGGATAATAGGCATCGCGGATGAGTTGATAGATCGGTGAGCTGTGGCAGTCGGCGGTGTAAAAGTTACCGTACGCATCGAGGCACATGCCGAACGGATTCACTTGGCCAAAGGTGAATTGCTGTACTCTTGATCCGTCGAGTTGCACCCGGTAAGTGTTGCCTGAATTCATCTTGATGCTGGACCCATCAGCAGCATTAACGGTGGTGTTGTTGTTGTAACCGTGCGTGATATGCAACCAACCATCAAGGCCACGAGTAAAAGACGATTGCATACCGTGTGTGTCACGCTCGTAACCGAGCGGTCCGTACAATTTAGTACGCTTGTCCGCGCGACCGTCACCATCGGTGTCCCGCAGAAACCAGATGTTGGGAATGCTCCAGGCGATAACGCCGTCCTTATACGGATAAACACCAGTGGGAATGTTCAACCCGTCTGCAAAAGTGGAAATCTTGTCGTAACGCCCATCGCCAGTGGTATCCTCAAAAACCTTGATCGTGTCGCGTCCGTTGCGATCAGGCGATGCAGGATACGGATACTCCAGAGTGCTCGAGACCCAAAGCCGTCCATGCTTGTCGAAAGCAAGATTCATCGGCTGACCAATATCAGGGCTTGCCGCGACCAGTTCCATCTCGAAGCCGTCCGGCACTGCAAATGCCTTAAGGCTCTCGGAAGGCGTGAGTGGGTCAACCTTACGCACCAACTCATTGAAGTCCGGTCCGCTGTAGGGATCAGCTGAAAGTGCTTGCCCCAAATCAAGCGCCACCCCGACCAGCACTAAAATAAAAGATCGGACCATTAGAATTTATCGGTTGTTCTTATTCTTCAGCCCTTGGATACGGCCTTCTTTGCTTGCAGTGGAGAGGCGAGTCTTGGCCAAACGGGCAATCGTAGCCTCAAACTGCTCCTTCAGGACGCGTTCGTATTTGGTAAGTTTGTTGTCCTTCAATTGTTTACCGTCAAAGGGACCAATGTAGCGAGTTAGAACGGCACTGCTACCATCCTGATTTGCCAGCAGGGAGTACCGCTTGTCACGAACCATAACCTGCTTGCGATACCAGATGTAAATCCAATCCTTCTCACGGGAATCAGCTTTGTTCTGCAGCACGGGCAAGATACTGACGCCGTCGGTAGGATGGTCATTGGGCAGTTTGGCGCCGGTAACATCGCTTAGGGTCGGAAACATATCGGTCAACTCGACCAAGTCATCGACCACGCGCCCAGGCTTTTGGATGCCTGCCTTCCAATTGGCGATGAGTGGTACTCTCGTACCGTTATCACTCATGGTGCCCTTGCCTCCCACGACTTTGGTGCCATTCCACGCGGTGACGATCGGCGTGTCCGTGCCGTTGTCACCCGTAAAAATGATCAAGGTGTTGTCTCGCACACCGGACTTCTCCAACTGCGCCACGACCTGCCCGACCGCCTTGTCGGCGTAGGCGACCATATCGCAGAAGTGGCGTTGCGGATCGTTGCGGTCGCCCTTATAAGTAGTAGAGCCAAGCCGCTTGGGATCCCAGTCGGTGGAATCCGGCGTAGGGTCGAAGGGACAGTGGGTGAGAATCATCGGATAATAAACGAGGAAGGACTTCTTCTTGTTTTGTTCGATGAAGTTACAAATAAAGTCGGTACAAACCTGCGGACCATATTCACCGCTGGTAAAATCCTTCTCAACACCATTGATTTCCAATTGGGGATTGACGAAGCGTCGGTCGATTTTTTTTCCATCCTCGTTGGAACGACCGCTGCGGGTGTGTTGCCAGAGGCAGGATTGCTCGAAGCCAAAGTGCTGCGGTGAATTCTTTTCCTTTCCGAGTTGCCACTTCCCGGCAATGGCGGTGGCGTAACCGGCGGCCTTGAGCTGATGAGCGAAGGTCCTCTGCTCACGATCCAACCATCCGAACTTCACGTAGTTTCGAACATTGTACTGCCCTGTCATAAGTTTCACACGCGACGGTGTACAGATGGGATTGGAAAAACAGTTGGTGAAGCGGACACCTGTCGCGGCAAGTTTGTCGAGATTTGGCGACTTGCTGGACTCGCTGCCGTTGGCCGACAAGGCTTCGTAGCCCATATCGTCCGCCATGATCAGGACGATATTAGGCTTTCCGGCAACTTGACCTCCCCATATCGCGGAAAATGCAACAATGATCAATCTAATCCAGTTTTTCATTATCTTGAAAAAAGAAAAATAGGCGAAAAGCGACCTGCTAACAATGCTGACATGAGTGGATTGTTCGAAATGAAAACTACACCTAGACCTGCTACATGAATAATCCCGACTTTTCACTAGCCCATCCAAGAGCCTTAATTTGGTTGCGAGTATTGGTGTGATTTGGGAATCTCAACGCGTGAAACGCCTCTTTATATTTCTTTATCTCTTCGTGTTATTCGACCCAATTTACGGGACGAAGACGACCGACAAGCCGACCCTCTGCCAAGGCAACTATCACTCCGAGGCCGAAGCCGTGGCACAACTCAAGCGATTGGCCTCGACACACTCCAATCTCGCCGAGTGGAAAAAGCGTGCAACGGCGGTTCGAGAACAATTCTTGAATGGAGCCAAGCTTAGCCCGCTGCCCAAGCGCACGCCCTTGAACCCGATTATAAAGAACAAACGCCATTACGACGGCTACACAGTGGAGTCGGCCGCCTTTGAAGCGCGGCCCGGTTTTTTTGTCTACGGCAACCTGTACCGACCAACAGGACACCAAGGCAAACACCCCGGCATACTCTGTCCGCATGGCCACTACCGCGGCCCGGAAGGTGCAAGACAACGTCCCGATCAACAACACCGATGCGCGACACTGGCAAGAATGGGTGCGGTCGTATTTTCCTACGATATGATCGGATTTGGAGATTCTCAACACCTTGGATGGAAACACAGTCATCCGCAGGCGCTCACGCTCCAAACTTGGAGCAGCATACGTGCAGTGGATTTTCTTGAAAGCCTTCCGGATGTAGATGAGAAGCGTATTGGTGTTACCGGCTGTTCGGGCGGTGGCACGCAGACATTCCTGCTAACGATGGTGGATGAACGCGTATTGGTCAGTGTACCCGTGGTGATGGTATCGGCGCACTTTTTCGGCGGCTGCAATTGTGAAAGCGGAATGCCGATTCATAAGACGCCCAAACTTGAGACGAACAACGCTGAGTTCGCAGCTCTGGCTGTACCGCGCCCACTCAAACTTATCTCCGTCGGAGGAGACTGGACGAAAAACACGCCAAAGGTCGAGTATCCATACATCCGGTCCATCTACAAATACTACAACGCAGAGGCCAAGGTGGAAAATACACACTTCGCTAACGAAGATCATGGATACGAATACTCCAAGCGTCAGGCAATGTATCCATTCATGGCCAAACATCTCGGTCTTAATACGACCGGCGTTCTGGACAAAAAGACCGGCAAGTTCGACGAAAGCCGGAATACCATCGAGAAAACGGCCACGATGCGCACCTTCAACACTATCGCAGAAATGCCCAATCACGCCCTAAAACCGGGTACGATAGTAACATTACACTAGGGTTGATGACGAAATCGCGGCGACGGAGTCGCGGCATCAATCGACACAATCCATTCTTTCAGCGCAGCCTGCATGCGCTTGACCAAGTGGGGCTGAGCCGATGCGAGGTTTGATGTCTCCGAGAGATCCTCGACCAAATTATACATTTCGACCTGCCCAGTGCGATGGGTGCACAACAACTTGTAACCGTCCAGAATCAGCACCGAGTTTAGCGGACGATAAAAATGAAGGCCGGAACGGGGTCTCCGAACGATACCCTCACCTTTGCCAAATAACACTGGCTTGATGGAGCCACCCTCTATGCCATCAGGCAGCCTCCCCTCCAAGCCAGCAAGTGCGGCAAATGTTGGAAGCAGGTCGTAGCCAACAACGGGCACGGCTGAGTATGAGCCCGCACGGATACCGGGACCGGCAACAATAAACGGCACGCGCAGACCACCTTCGTAATAGGAACCTTTGCCGGCGCGGAGCGGCCGGTTGAAATTAGGATACTGCCTCGCAGTGCCACCGTTGTCAGAAGTAAGGAACAAGTAGGTGTTGTCTTTCAACTTCAGTTCCTCGAGCAAGTCAAGAATACGGCCAACCGCGTAGTCAAGGTCGTCGATCATCGCCGAATACCAGTAGGCTGTGTGCACCTTGCCCGGTGCTCGAACCTTGTGGCGAGCCAGCGTGGTCGGCTTGGCTTCGACCGATAGGTGGATCGCATAATGCGAAATCTGAAGGTAAAATGGTGCGCCGGAGTACACCTGATGTCGGATGAACTGTACTGCATTATCAGTGATAGAGACCGATCGCTTGGGGTCGTCATGCGGCCAATATCTGGTCTGGTTAGTGGAAAGCTGCCGGGCAGTGTGGTTGCCAGTGCGACCGTCGGAGGCGTCGTAGCCCAACGCAGCAGGATGGCGGTGCATATGCCACTTGCCAAAATGCGCCGCACGGTAACTTGAATCGACCGACTTTAGCACTTGTGGGATAGAACGAACGGGAAACGGCTCAGGATAGTGAACGGCACGGTTGCTGGTTTTCTTCAGCTTGGCCGGTGTCATACCAAACTGGATAGCATGTCGCGAAGGTGAGCAGACCGGATGAGGCGCGTAAGCTTGCGAAAAAATCATACCGTGATCGGCAAGCCGCTTGAAATTCGGCGTAAGATAATAGTCAGAGCTGGTATCGGGGCGGGAAGGGATCATCGACAACTCGGTGCTGTTCCACCCTTGATCGTCTGTGAGGATGAGGATGATATTCGGCCGCTTCGCAAAGGCAGCGGAGATTGTCAAGCCAAGCAGCAAGGTGGATCCAAGTAAATGGCAAGATGTTTTTTTCATGGTTAGACTGTAAGCTTGACCATACCAAACCTGACGCTTGGCCAAGCAATTTCCACATCCATTCTAATCCTCGACAATTTCGTAGAAGATCAAGGCGTTGCCATCCTGCAAACGGATAGTGGCAATCTTCAGTTTCGCCTCACCAACCGATCGCAGGCGGTAAAAGCGCATGAGACCGGATTGCTTCACCGTGAAGGTCTTTGTGCCCTCATCGAACAAAGCTTCCGTTTCCTTAGAATACTGACCAACGACAGTGGCCGAAGATAACAGCATGGGTTCAATTGAATCGTCCGGCGGCAGTACCGTCAGGGTCACAACATCAGATACAGTCTCCCCACCACGGTTGTCCACCGCCAATGCTGTCAGTAAATACTCACCCTCAGTCGTCGGTGTCCACTCGAACTCATATGGCGCGCTCTCATCCAAACCGAGCTCTGTTCCACCACTGAAAAATAAAACCTTTGCCACTTCACCATCTACATCCATAGCTTCGGCCTTCAGCAATAGACTTTTACCCTGCTTGACTGTCTCACCCATATCGGGTGCCGTTAACGCCACTGTAGGCGCTTGGTTGTCAGTCACAAACAGGCCATAACTTGATCCAAGATACCCCCTTACTCTGTTGCGCTCTAACTCGCTGAGCGCGCGGTTGTAGATTAACAACTCGGCAATCTCACCCCCAAAAGCCAACTCCGGCACCGCGCCAACGATAAGCCTCCCGGCATCATCCAACTCCAGAGCATCCTCAAACTCTCCCATCTCAACCGTCTCGCTGTCTACCATTACCATAGCCTGAGTCCCATCCCTCACAAACTCCAGAACATGCCACGCATCATCCCAGCCTTCAGGCTGCGCCGCACTCACCCGCCCTCCCTCAGATGCATGACCATAGTCAATTAGGAAATCGTTGTTGTAACTCGTCAATAATGCCAAGTGATTCTTATAGTTCGGCCCCTCCCACGCTACTACAGTGTTAACGGCGCTCTGCTGTTTTTGCCGAACAACGGCATACACACTCACGGAGTCAGACGACAACAAGGAATCGCCTGCCACATTCACCCGGGTCAGCATGTCGTCATCACCATCGAACAGTACAGCCGGCTTGTTGTTGATCACATCGGTAACGAGCTTAGGCTGCTGTGTCGCTTCCTCCTGGCTAACGTCGTGCCCAAAAAGACTTCGATCTGACCAAGCGCTCACCATGTCGTCAGACCCGGCCGTCAACCCATCACCCGCATTCAGCCATAGACGGAGACCATCCACCGTCATCGGCGCTTGCTCATAAACCGCCACACGTACCGTTGCTTCGCTCGTCGCCCCGTCATTGTCTGTTGCACGCACGGTCACTGTCTGCATCCCTGCCTCAGCTAAAGTCCAATCGGCTTCATACGGCGCTTCATTCAGATTTGCCAAACTGTCGTCCCCTCCCAATATCTCAACCTGAGTCACTTCCCCATCGGTATCCGTCACATTGGCGCGAACCTTTACTGTCTCTCCAACATTCACTCCATAACCATCACTAGGTTTTATAATGACTACCTCAGGCCTCACATTAGGCGGCAGTACCGTCAGGGTAAGCTTAACGCTCGCCGCCAATTTACTTTGATCAATTACAATAACGTTTAGATTATAAGTTTTGGCTTCAATTTCATTACCGACAGTCCATTCAATCAAACCAGTTTCAGTAATCGTCATGCCTGGAAGTTTGTTTGGCATTATATATCTTAGCTTGGATAAATCGCCGTCCACATCATCGGCCACAATCTGAATCCGCATAGCATCACCCGCAGAAACAACCACAGGATCGATCGGCTCGATAGTTGGCGGAGAGTTGACCAAAACCAATGCATCTGCACTAACATCGAAACCTACAGGGTTGGTTATGATCACTGTGTAAATACCCTCATCTGCCTCTAAAGCGCCAGCGAGACTCAAAGAACTTTCTGTTTGACCTTCCAAGGCTAGCCCGTCTTTTTGCCATTGATAGCTCAGCGGTTCACTCCCTTTTGCCAACACCCACATTACGACATCCTCCCCTTGTAACAAAGTCGCCCCACTCGGCTGAACTGTGATCGACACGGGCTCATCAACGACCACCTCAGCCTGCCTGCTAAAAATGGCACCAAGGGAATTTTTAACTTCTACTTTATATAAGCCATCATTTGCACGAGTCATATTACCCAAATTAAACTCAGAACCAATCGCTCCCACAATCTCGTCACCATTCCAATACCACTGATAATCAAACGGCCCAGTGCCCGTAGCAGTAACACTCAAAGCAAGTGCCCCGCCCTGAGCAACATGTGTATCCTGTGGCTGAACAGAAATATTAACCGGCAGGATCACATCCAAACTCGCCGAGTCACTTATAGCCACACCATAGGAATTTTGTATTAGCACCTTATAATCCGCATCGTCCTGCTCGCCAACAGCCGTGAGCATCAGACTTGACTCAACTGCCCCGTCAATTTCCACTTCATCCCTCAACCACTGGTAAGAAAATGGCCCAGTGCCTGAAACTTCCACAAGAAATGTTATTTCCCCACCGCTTATCGTTACTCCTGAAGAAGGATGTCTTGAAATTATAGGAGGCAGATTAATATCCAGTATTGCAACCTCACTGGTAATGGTGCTAACGGGGTTACTTGCCACAACATAGTAACCACCGAGATCCCGATCTCCTGAACTTTCTATCCGATAAGATGCCTCATTGGCTCCTTCAATGGGGGTCTCGTTGAAATACCACTGATAATTAACTGGACTTGACCCACTAACGACGACTTCAAAAAGAACAAGGTTCCCAGCAACAACCGATTGATTCCCTGGGTTTTCAATTACCGACAAAGGTACAAGCACCTCAATTTCGGCTTCTGCACTCATAGTAATTCCGGCTTCATTCGATACCTCAACCGAGTAAATACCAGCATTCGAAACCTTCAGGTTAATCAGATCTAGATCTTTTTGATTCTGACCATCCAAAACAACACCATCCAAACGCCATTGATACGTAAGCTCACCCGCTCCTTTTGCCTCTACGTTAAGACTAAAATCACCATCTAGTGGTGCAAATCCACCAACAGGTTGAGTCAAAATATCAGGAGCTGCCACCACTACCACTTCAGCGACATCACTCTTGGCATCTCCCGCTGAGTTTGTAACTGTGACATGATATAAGCCCGCATTGATCGAACTAGCATCCTCAACCACCAAAACCGCATCATTTTCACCATCTAACGGTTCATCATCTTGATACCACTGGTAACCCAATTCGCTTCCGGTTGCAGAAACCGACAAGATCAAGCGCGCATTAAGCCCAATATTCTTCGAAGAAGGATGACTCACGATTTGAGGCACCGCAGCTACACTAACTTGAATTGAATCACTGACCGTGCTTCCGGCAGAGTTGCTAATCTCAACCGTATATTGTCCTGCATCATTACCATCAAGATTTACTAAGCTTAAAGTTTCTGTAGTTCCACCAGGAATAATAATTCCCTCTAGCTTCCATTGGTAAGATAATGGAGGTGTACCTACAGCCACCACCGAAAGGTCAACATTACCCCCTATTGCAAGTTGCTGATCTTGCGAAAGAGTCGTAATAATTGGTGGGGTTTCAATTGTAAGCTCCACTTCATCGCTAGACACACTATTCGACGCATTGGTGGCTGTTACAGTATAAAGCCCGCCATCAAATGCCGTTATATCATCAACAATCAATTGGGATTCAGTTTTGTTATCAAGAATTTTACCATTAAGTTTCCATTGATAAGTTATAGGTTCAGAACCAGTTACAGCCACCTCAAAGCCCACTTTACCACCAATTGCAGCCGTTGAAGCCACAGGTTGTGAAACAATGGAAACTGGCTGAATCACACTCACTTCTATCTGTTCGCTTTCCAAGCGGCCAGCAGAATTGGTTATAACAACGGTATATAAACCAGAGTCAGTGGTCTGAAGATCATTTAGGAATAAACTTTTATCAGTCTCACCATCAATCAAAACTCCGTCCTTCACCCACTGATAGAAAAGAGGCTCATTACCTGCAGCAATAACCCTCAACTCCAAATTACTACTAACAGGAGCCAATTGATCACCAGTAAGCTCAACGATTTCTGGCGGTGAATTGACTGAAACTAACGCAACATTACTGACAACCTTACTAGCAGGATTTGAAATTTGAACTGAATACTCTCCTGCATCTAAAGCTGCTAGATTAGCTAGGGTCAAAGAATTTTCTGTTGCGCCATCCAACGCTTCGCCTCCAAGATACCACTGATAAGTTAAAGGCTCTGTTCCGGTAGCTGCAACCGCCAAAACAAAAGTGTCTCCCAAGTTTGCGCTCCCACCCTCCGGCTGTGACACAATGCTCGCAGGCTGCGCCACAACCACCGTTATCACATCCGACTCCACCCTGCCCGCTAAGTTACTCACCGCTACCATGTAATCATCCGCATCCGACGGTGCCACACTCGCCAATGTAAATGCCGAACCCGTCTCTCCACCCAGCGCAACACCACCCTTGCTCCACTGATAG